>NZ_CAXTGZ010000055.1:0-18524 GCF_964243625.1 uncultured Caballeronia sp. | reverse complement strand
CGACCCGGAAGACACCGCCACATCCTTGACCGCCATGATCAGCGACTCGCCTTCAACGAAGTTGAAGCTGATGTTCAGGTTATGCGGCACACGGGTTGCCATGTCGCCGTTCACATAAACCTCTTCCATCTCCGAGAGACCCCTCAACAGGCGGTCGCGCAACATGCGTACGCGCTCGTTTTCGGTCGCCATTTCTTCACGCGCGATGCGGAAAGCCTCGCCCATGCCAACAATCTGGTGCGTCGCCAGCGTACCTGAACGCATGCCGCGCTCGTGACCGCCGCCATGCATTTGCGCTTCAATACGGATGCGCGGCTTGCGACGCACGAACAACGCGCCGATACCCTTCGGACCGTATGTCTTGTGCGCCGAGAACGACATCAGGTCGACCTTCAGTTTTTGTAGATCGATCTCGATCTTGCCGGTGGCTTGCGCTGCATCGACATGCAACACGATGCCCTTCGCACGCGTGATCTCGCCGATGGCGGCAATATCCTGGATCACGCCGATTTCATTGTTCACGTTCATCACGGACACGAGGATGGTGTCCGGGCGGATCGCCGCCTGGAACACGTCCAGATCCAGCAAACCGTCGTCCTTCACATCCAGGTACGTGACTTCAAAACCTTCGCGCTCGAGCTCGCGGCAGGTGTCGAGCACGGCCTTGTGCTCGGTCTTCACCGTGATGATGTGCTTGCCCTTGCTCTTGTAGAAATGCGCAGCGCCTTTCAAAGCAAGATTGTCCGACTCGGTCGCACCCGACGTCCAGACGATTTCCCGCGGATCGCAATTCACGAGCTTCGCGACATTTTCACGCGCTTCTTCCACTGCGCGCTCGGCGTCCCAGCCATATTGATGGCTACGCGAGGCCGGATTGCCGAACTGCTCGCGCAGATACGGGATCATCTTGTCCACCACGCGCGGGTCGACCGGGGTCGTTGCGCTGTAGTCCATGTAAATGGGCAGGTGGGGAATGTCGTTGTTCATCAGTTGCTCCGGGAATTGACTCAATTGGCTTTTCTAAGCGAGACAGCCGCGTCGACTCTACCGACGCGCGGCAGCCGTCAGCCAGCCAGGTTGAAAACGGAATTCGGTCCTTTTGGCGCCACGCGGGCAGGTTCCACGGCCGCCGTATCGGCACGGCGATCTCGCAATACCGCCGGCGACCCATCGCGCGCACGCTGCTGGTCGACCAGGTCTTTCAGCGAGACGGAGTCGAGATACTCGACCATCTTCTGATTGAGCGTGGACCAGAGTTCGTGGGTCATGCAATGGCCGTCGTGCTGCTTAGTGCCTTCGCACGCGCCCTTGCCACCGCACTGCGTAGCATCGATAGGTTCGTCCACCGCAATGATGATGTCCGCGACCGTGACGTTTTCAGCACGGCGAGCGAGATTGTATCCGCCACCCGGACCCCGCACCGACTCCACGATTTCGTGGCGGCGCAGCTTGCCGAACAACTGTTCGAGGTAAGAGAGCGATATGTGCTGGCGCTGGCTGATTCCGGCCAACGTCACCGGGCCCTGCTCCTGGCGCAATGCCAAGTCGATCATCGCCGTGACGGCGAAACGGCCTTTCGTGGTGAGTCTCATAATTTGTGGCTACCGGGGGCTACTGCTAATACTCGATGATTTTGCTCAAGTATAAATAGCCTACGGATTTAGTCAAGTATCTCAGGTTCATTTATTAGGAATTTGCTGAGACATTTCGCGGGCCGAAACCCGCTTGGTCGCCATGCGCCTAGGACACCAACTGGGTGCGCAGCGCTTTCAGCAGGCCTTCGCAAGCGTCCTCGCACTGGTCGAGCACCCGCTCGAAACCTTCATCGCCCCCAAAATAAGGATCGACGACAACGCGGCTGTCATCGCGCGTGGCGAATTCCATGAGCAAACGGATCTTGTCGCGGTGTTCCGGTGGGCAGAGTTTTGCGAGCGCGGCAGCGTTGGCATCGTCCATTGCAATCAGGAGGTCGAACCGCGCGAAATCTGTTTCGCCGACTTGCCGGCCACGCAGCAAGGACAGGTCATAACCACGGGTTCTGGCCGCGCGCTGGGCGCGTTCATCCGGCGGCTGGCCGATATGCCAATCACCCGTGCCCGCAGAATCGACGACGATCCGGTCCGAGAGTCTTGCCTTCCCCACTTGATGAAGCATCACCGCTTCGGCGCTGGGCGAACGGCAAATGTTGCCAAGGCACACAAAGCAGATGGCGATCGTGTTCATCGGGTTCCGGATATCGTTGACTTGAGGCGTCGATCAAGTACCGCCTGCCGTCTCGCATCCCCTCAAGGCGAGCGCACGCGAACGGTCCCGAATTATACAAAGGACGTCGCTTTTGCGCCCGAACGACGCTTGTTCAAAACGTCTGTGTGACCGACGGCGATGTTGCCGGTGCGGCGCTGTCCGAATCTACAAGACCCAGCGAAATGGCACGCGCAAACTCCGCGCTGACTGTAGCGGCGCTTTGCGGGTGTGCTGCCGCTCCCACCATGGGGTGGATTGCGTGGCAATAACCCGCAAGAGCGAGCGGTACAAGCATGGCAACAGGCCAGTAGGTCGATATTGTCTTTTTCATTTCTAACCCCTTTCTCGTGTCTTGTGGGCTGACGGGCCCACTGCAGGACCGTTGAATTGTAAGGGTTAGTCCTGATCCGATAAATGCGTTAAGGCACAAAGCATTGTTGCAGTTGTGTCAACAGCGCATGTTCAATCGGCGTTGTAATGCGGTGCAATCCGCGTCCCAAGTGGGTCTCGACCTTTATGCGCGCGTTACCAGCGAGATAAAACTTTACAAGTTTCTTGCGACAACCCTTCGTCAATGCTGTCAGATACGGTAATCAACCACTGTTTGCAATATCAAATATGAAACTCGCTGCCGCAGGACTCATCCTCGTTTCGTCCGCGCTCGTCGCGGGCTGCGCCGTTTATCCCGACGGCACGCCCGCCTATGCGGGTGGCGGTTACTCGTCTTATCCTGCGTACCCTGGCGGCTACGATCCCGGCTACTACGGCGCGCCGGTTGTTCAGTCAGGCGTGGTGATCGGCGGGGGCTATTACGGCGGCGGTCCTGGCCCGCGATGGGACGATGGACCTGGATACCGGCGCCCTCCGCCTGGAGGCTGGGGCGACCGGAGTGATCGTGGCGGATACCGCGGCGGTGATCGCGGCGGTGACAGAGGCGATCGCGGCGGTCATGGCGGACAGCAAGCAGGCGGAGGCGGTCCTCAAGGCGGCCCCCCTGGCGGTCACGGCGGACAGCAAGCCGGAGGCGGCAGTCCGCAAGGCGGCCGCCCGCCGCAAGCCGGTGGCCCTGGCGCAGCGCCACAACCCCAACCGCAGCAACAGCAAGCGCGCACGCCGTACGTTGGCCGTTCGAACTGGGGGAAACCTTCGCCGCAGACTTCAGAACGCAATCACTGACGTCTCGCCTTCTTATCGCACAAAAAACCGTCTTCGATCCACATGTGATCCCGGACGGTTTTTTTTGTTTTGCGTTTCACCGTTGGCCCCACAACCCGGGCGTGACTGCGCTCGACCGCCTTTCGCTCTTTTCACAATACGAGATACAATCACAACTCCGCTGTTTGACGTATCAACTGATTTTCTCCATGAGCGATACGAGCCCGGAATCCAGAACGTCCATTCAGGTGATCGAGCGCATGATGCGCCTGCTCGATGCGCTTGCCGCGCATACCGATCCCGTCAGTCTTAAAGAACTCTCGCAGAGCACGTCTCTGCATCCTTCGACCGCGCACCGCATCCTGAACGACATGGTGACCTGCCGTCTGGTTGACCGTTCCGATCCAGGCACTTACCGGCTCGGCATGCGTCTGCTGGAACTCGGCAATCTGGTGAAGGCGCGGCTTTCGGTTCGGGAAGCGGCCATGCCGCCCATGCGCGAGCTGCATCGCGAAACCGGGCAGACCGTGAACCTGTCGGTGCGTCAGGGCGACGAAATCGTCTATATAGAGCGGGCTTATTCGGAGCGTTCGGGCATGCAGGTCGTGCGTGCTATTGGTGGACGCGCACCTTTGCATCTGACATCGGTGGGAAAACTCTTTCTCGCAGCCGACGAATCCGCCCGAGTCCGCGCCTACGCTACACGCACCGGCCTCTCCGGCCACACGCAAAACAGCATTACGGATCTCGCCAAGCTGGAGCGCGAATTGTCGTTCGTACGCAGCCAGGCATGCGCGCGGGATAACGAGGAACTTGAACTTGGCGTGCGCTGTATCGCGGCAGGAATCTACGACGATACCGGCCGGCTGGTCGCGGGTTTATCGCTGTCCGCGCCGGCAGACCGACTGCAGGATTCTTGGCTGAACCAGTTGAGCGGGACCGCGCTCGAGATTTCGCGTTCGCTGGGTTATCGGCCGGAACCAAGCGCCGATTCCCAGCAGCGCTAGACACGCCGTCTGTTCGGGCCAGGAATGCAAAAGCCGGTTTATCTTTCGATAAAACCGGCTTTTTTACGCTTCTGGCGTCCTCGCAGATCAGGTACCACCGCCACCGGCATCGGCGCTGGTGATTTGCGGTTCTCCGGCGGTTTCGAGGAAACCGCGCAGACGCCCGGCATCGGCGAAACGTGAATATTTGCCCGACGAATCCAGAAGTACCATCACGACCGGACGGCCGTGGATGGTCGTCTGCATCACGAGGCACTCACCCGCCTCGTTGATGAAGCCGGTTTTTTGCAAGCCGATGTCCCAGCTCGGATTGCGAATCAAGGCATTCGTGCTGTTGTAAGCCAGATTGCGCTTGCCGGTGAATACGTCGTAGCTGCGATCGGTCGAGAACTTCCGGATCAGCGGATATTGATACGCCGCGTTGACCATCTTCACGAGATCGCGTGCGCTCGACACGTTCAGGCTCGTCAATCCGGTCGAATTTTCGAAGTGCGTGTCGGTCATGCCGAGCATCCGCGCCTTCGCATTCATCGCAGCGATGAAACCTGGCCGGCCATTCGGGTAATAACGCGACAGCGCTGCAGCAGCCCGATTCTCCGATGCCATCAGCGCAATGTGCAGCATGTCTTCGCGATTCAATTCAGAACCGACGGACAAGCGCGAGCCAGTGTATTTCTCATAGTCGCGGTCTTCATCGGTGACGTCGATTTCTTCCGTCAGCGGCGCTTTCGAATCGAGCACGACCATGGCGGTCATCAGCTTCGTGATGGAGGCGATGGGCACGACGGCGCGCGAGTTTTTATCGAAGAGGGTTTCGGACGTGTTCTGGTCGACCACGTATGCGACGCTCGAACGCAGCGCAAGGCTGTCCGGCGTTTCATGCAAACCGAACGCCTGTCCGACGGTCGGCGGGCGTGGCTGATACGCAACCGAACGCACGGCGGCACGACGGCCATGTGCATCCATCCGGTAGCTCACCCGATGCCGGCGGGTACCGCGCGCAGCGGGCACTGCATCGTCATCGGCGGGAGCAGCAGCAGCGACTTTAGCCGTCTTTGCGCCTTTGGGCGCACGCGCGCCGACCTTCGACAGCTTGGCGGACTTTGCTTGCGGCGCGGCAGCAGCGGCAGGCTTGGTGGATTTTTTTGCGGTTTTTGATGTTGGGGTCTTGGCTAAAGCGTCGACCGGTGCGGCTGCGAAAGACGTCGCGAGCGCCACCGACACGGCAACCGACAGCGCAGTGCGGACTACGCCGTGGATCACCCTGAGCGACGAAAACATTTCGGTTTTCATTAGTGTTCTGTTCTGGACCGGCGAGAGAGTGTCGCCAGTGTAGTAAAGCTTCGAAAAATTAGCAATATTAAGCACTTATGGGCAGTACTTAAACTGGATTGTAAGAGACGATCCTTGGAGCCGGACTCGTTTCAGGGCCTAATCGTAAGAAAACATGACAATCAGCACAATCGTTTTGATCGTCATAAGTAATTGCAGAGCTTTGGCTATCAACGAACTAACGGCAATAGTTCGTGAAACTTAAGGCACTTTTTGAGGCAGCTTGGAGGGCATCCGCGAAAAACATGCGTGCTACCTTAAAAGCGAAATTTCGCCAAGAGCGAGTGAATCGACAGAAGTGAGTGTTCAGGTAATCCGTAACTGCGAGTAAAGCGACCGGCGATTCGACCAAGTTCGCGAGTTTTTGTTCATACAAACTATGACGATTTTCAGCCCACTTCGAATGTTAACGTTGGTTTAACAATTTTGGTGTACACCGTTTCAAACCTTTTCAAATCAACCGTCCCCGCCGGTAAGCCCGGCATGCTTTGCCCTTCTCAAACCAGCCGCGACCGCGGCGAGCTGGATGGTTTGCAGATGCACATCGACAGTCACGTCGATGTCGCGGCCATAACCGCCCGCCATCGTAATCGCAACCGGCAAGCCGCGCTTGGCCGCCATAGCGAACACCAATGAGTCGCGCCGGGCGAATCCATCGATTGACAGCGCCAGCCGTCCCAGGCGATCACCCGCGTGGGGATCGGCGCCCGCCAGATAGATAAGCATTGCCGGCTGAACGCGATCGAACATCGTCGCCAGTGCTTTTTCCAGCGCTTCCATATAGTTGGCGTCGTCGCAGCCATCGGGCAGCGCGACATCGAGATCACTCGTCTCCTTGCTGAACGGATAATTCGACTCGCCATGCAAGGACAGCGTGAAGACGCTTGGATCGTCCTGGAAGATAGCCGCCGTGCCGTTGCCTTGATGCACGTCCAGATCGACGATCGCAACCTGCAACATGTCCTCGCCCCGCTTGGCCGCCTCGGACTGCATGACGCGGGCCGCGACGGCTGCGTCGTTGAAGACACAGAATCCCGCGCCGCGAGACGCGTACGAATGATGCGTGCCTCCAGCCAGATTCGCGGCAAATCCGTCCCGCAGCGCCGCGCGACATGCCGCGATGGTCGCACCCACCGACCGCCGCGACCGTTCGACCATTTCGGGCGACCATGGAAAACCGATTTCCCGCTGCTCTTGCGCATTCAGCAAACCCGTCGCCACCCGAGCGACGAAATCCACGGCATGCACGCGCTCGAGATCCGAATCAGACGCGATGGGCGCCTCGTCCAGTTCGACATCCGGCAACTCGGCTTCGACGCGTTCGCGCAACATCCGGTACTTCTGCATCGGAAAGCGATGACCGGATGGCAAGGGCAGCACGAAGCGGTCGCTGTAATAAGCCTTCATTGAAACGGAATTCCAATTTGTCGACGCGTGATCCTAGCATTGGAATCGTTTGCGCCCGTCGCCCCAAACTGGTGCCTTCCATCTCGAAATATGGTTCCATAGAACAACTTAGCTTACGTAAGCCGTTGTTTAATAACATTTCGTCCCATGCTGCGACGCACAAAAAGACGCTTGACATCTTTAGGAATATGCCTAGAATGGTTCCATGTTGCGACGCACCAATAGCTGTTTCGCCTCATACGGCTGCCGGAGATCCGGCGCCGCCAAAACCCACGACCCGCGCTGATGATGGGTCGACTTTCAGGAGCGTGACATGACCCTTTTGACCCCGGAACAAATCGCCGCTGCAAACAAAGCCCAATTCGACATGCTGTTCGGTCTGACGAACAAGGCATTCGAAGGCATGGAAAAGCTGCTTGAGCTGAACCTGCAAGTCGTGAAGTCGACGCTGGCTGAAAGCCAGGAAAACACGCAGCGCGTGTTGTCGGTAAAGGACGCGCAAGAACTGCTCGCACTGCAAGCCAGCCTGGCTCAGCCGGTTGCCGAAAAGGCGCTGTCGTATGGTCGCCACCTGTATGAGATCGCATCGTCCACGCAAGCTGAATTCGCACGCGTTGCCGAAGCCCAGTACGAAGACCAGAACCGCAAGGTGCAGGCACTTGTCGACAACGTCGCCAAGAACGCACCGGCAGGTTCGGAAACGGCAGTCGCCGTGATGAAGTCGGCCATTACCGCCGCCAACACCACGTACGAAACCATTCACAAGGCAAGCAAGCAAGCCGTTGAAATCGCGGAAAGCAACTTCAACGCAGCCGCTACGGCCGCCACGAAGGCTGCATCGCAGGCAACCGCTCAAGCTTCGCGCGCTGCCGTAAAGAAGCCTGCTTAAGCGATGTAGCTCGAGCATTTGCATCCGAAAAGATTCGCGTAAATGCTTGAAAGTCGCGTAGCAAAAAGAACCGCTCCAGTTCACGCTCGAGCGGTTTTTTTACGCTCTTCGGGAAGCGTGGCAAGACAGGAAAAAGCGGCGCGTTCTTCGCAGAACGCGCCGCTTTTGCATTCGACTGCCGGCCGTTACTTCTTGCGCTGCGGCGGCAGGTCGGTACACACGCCTTCGTACAACTCGGCGGCCATTCCGATCGATTCACCGAGCGTCGGGTGCGGATGGATCGTCTTGCCGATATCCTCCGCGTCCGCGCCCATTTCGATAGCCAGGCACACCTCGCTGATCAGGTCGCCCGCGCTCGTTCCCACGATCCCGCCGCCGATGATCCGGTGCGTCTCTTCGTCGAAGATGAGCTTGGTGAACCCTTCGTCGCGGCCATTGGCAATCGCCCGCCCCGATGCAGCCCAAGGGAACACTGCCTTGCCATACTTGATGCCTTCGGCCTTGCACTGATCCTCGGTCTTGCCGGCCCATGCCACTTCGGGATCGGTATAGGCGACGGACGGAATCTGTAACGCATCGAAGTAGGCCTTCTCGCCATGCGCGGCTTCGGCTGCAACGTGGCCTTCATGCACCGCCTTGTGCGCGAGCATCGGCTGACCGACCAGATCGCCGATGGCAAAAATGTGCTCGACGTTCGTGCGCAACTGCTTGTCGACGTTGATGAAACCGCGATCCGTCACCGCCACGCCCGCCTTGTCCGCGCCGATCTTGCCGCCGTTCGGGCTGCGGCCTACAGCCACGAGCACCAGGTCATAGCGCTGTGCATCGGCAGGAGCTTTTTCGCCTTCGAAGCTCACGTAGATGCCGTCTTCCCGGGCTTGTGCCTTCGTGGTCTTCGTCTTGAGCATGACGTTCGCGAAGCGCTTGGCGTTGAACTTCTCCCACACCTTCACCAGGTCGCGATCGGCGCCGGCCATCAGGCCATCGAGCATTTCGACCACATCGATCTGCGCACCGAGCGCCGCGTACACCGTCGCCATTTCCAGGCCGATGATGCCACCGCCGATCACCAGCATGCGCTTCGGAATCTGGCGCAATTCGAGTGCGCCGGTCGAGTCGACAACGCGCGGGTCTTCCGGCATGAACGGCAGCTTCACGGCTTGCGAACCGGCCGCGATGATCGCCTTCTTGAACTGCACGACCTTCTTGCCGCCCTCGCCTTCGATCTCCATGTGGTTCGGGCCGACGAACTTGCCGACGCCCGTCACCACCTGGACCTTGCGCGCCTTCGCCATGCCGGCGAGCCCACCAGTCAGTTTCTTGACCACGCCCGACTTGAAGTCGCGCAGCTTGTCGAGGTCGATAGTCGGTTCACCGAACGAGATGCCATGGTGCGCGAGCGCCTTGGCTTCTTCGGTAATCGATGCAGCGTGAAGCAACGCCTTCGACGGAATGCAGCCGACGTTCAGGCAGACGCCGCCAAGCGTTGCATAGCGTTCGACGATGACCGTGTTCATACCCAGGTCCGCCGCGCGAAACGCTGCCGAATACCCACCGGGACCCGCGCCCAGCACGAGCATGTCGCACTCGATATCAGCGGAACCGGAGAACGATGCGGCCTTCGGCGCGGGCGCAGCGCTTGCCTTTTCGGCGGGCTGCGGCGCGGCGGTCTGCGGCTTTTCCTCGACCTGGCTTACGCCACCGCCCTGACCTTCGAGCGTCAGGATCAGCGAGCCTTCGGAGACGTTGTCGCCGATCTTGACCTTCACTTCCTTGACCGTTCCCGCTGCGGGCGACGGCACGTCCATGGTGGCTTTATCGGATTCCAGCGTGACGAGCGACTGCTCTTTCTCGACCGTATCGCCGGCCTTCACGTGGATTTCAATGACCGGGATGTCCGTGAAATCGCCGATGTCCGGCACCTTCACGTCCTGCGATCCGCCGCCTGCGGGTTTTTGTTCGGCAGGCCTGGACGCAGCGGCTTCTTTCGGTGCAGGCGCCGGTGCTGCCGCTTCGGCCTTGGCCTGCGCAGCGGGTTGTTCCGCCGGCTTTTCGCTGCCCGCATCCGCCGTTTCCACGGTCGCGATCACGGTGCCTTGCGAGACTTTGTCGCCGGCTTTGACTTTGACTTCCTTGACCGTACCGACGAGATCGCTCGGCACTTCGATGGAAGCCTTGTCGGATTCGAGAGTCAGGACGCCTTGTTCTTTTTCGATGGCATCGCCGGCTTTGATATTGACTTCGATGACGTCGACGTCTTTGAAATCGCCGATATCGGGTACTTTAAGTTCGGTGAGACTCATGGTGTCCCCTAAATGAGAAGCGGGCAGAACCTGCGAAAGCGTTCAAGCGAAAGCGATCGGTTCTGCCGTCGGCAGACTTGCCTGTCTTTGCCTTGATGCCATGCAAAGCGAGTTCGACGAGATGGCTGGCGGACCACTGCGAAGCGGGCCGCCAGGCGCAAAAAATCAGAGACTCACCCGGCGGAAATCCGCCAGCACAGCAGAAAGATAGGCATTGAACCGCGCGGCCTCGGCGCCGTCGATCACCCGATGGTCGTAAGACAGCGACAAAGGCAGAATCAGCCGCGGCACGAACGCCTTGCCGTCCCAGACCGGCTTCATCGCGCCGCGCGACAATCCGAGAATGGCCACTTCAGGTGCGTTGATGATCGGCGTGAAATGCGTTCCGCCAATCCCGCCGAGCGACGAGATCGAGAAACATCCGCCTTGCATCTGATCCGGCTTCAGCTTGCCTTCGCGTGCTGCCTTCGAGAGATCGGCCATTTCGCGGGCGACATCGACAAGACCCTTCTTGTCGGCGTCGCGAATCACCGGGACCATCAAGCCGTTCGGGGTATCGGCGGCGAAACCGATGTTGTAATACTGCTTGAAGACGAGGTTGTCGCCGTCGAGGCTCGCATTGAACGTCGGGAATTTCTTGAGCGCAGCAACGACCGCCTTGATCACGAACGCGAGCATGGTGAACTTCACGCCGGCCTTTTCGTTTTCCTTGTTCAATGTCACGCGCAACGCTTCGAGGTCGGTGATGTCCGCTTCGTCGTTGTTGGTGACGTGCGGGATCATGACCCAGTTGCGATGCAGGTTCGCGCCCGAAATCTTTTTGATGCGCGAGAGCGGCTTTGGATCGACCGGACCGAACTTGGTGAAATCGACCTTCGGCCACGGCAGCAGGTTCAGCTCGCCGCCGCCTGCCGGCGCTGCTGCAGCCGCAGCCGGCGCCTTGCCCTGACCCGTCATCACACCCTTCACGAACGCGGTGACGTCCGCCTGCGTGATGCGGCTCTTCGGACCGGTGCCCGAAACGTTCGATACATCCACGCCGAGTTCACGCGCGAACTTGCGCACGGAAGGCGATGCATGGCTCGACGTGCGCGCACCGCCTTCGCCAGCGGGAATTGCCGGAGCGAGCGCAAGTGCGGACGGCGCGTCTTTCTGAGCCGGAGCGGCTTGAGCGGGCGCAGCCGCCTTGGGTGCTTCCTGCTTCGGCGCTTCGTCTTTCGGCGCGGCAGGTGCAGCGGCGGGTGCCGATGAGCCAGCCCCACCTTCCAGCACGACGATCAATGTCCCTTCGGACACGTTGTCGCCAACCTTGACCTTGAGTTCCTTGACCGTGCCCGCTGCGGGCGACGGCACGTCCATGGTGGCTTTATCGGATTCGAGCGTGACGAGCGATTGCTCTTTCTCGACCTTGTCGCCGATCTTCACGTTCACTTCGATAACCGGAATATCCTTGAAGTCGCCAATATCCGGCACCTTCACTTCAACCGATCCGCCGCCCGAAGATGCCGCTGGCGCAGCGGTTTCCGCGGTCTTTTCCTTGGCCGGTTCAGCCGGCTTTTCAGCAGCCTTGGGAGCAGCAGCAGGAGCGGCCGCCTCGCCACCTTCCAGCACGACGATCAACGTTCCTTCAGAAACGTTGTCGCCAACCTTGACCTTCACTTCCTTCACGACGCCGGCTGCCGAACTCGGCACGTCCATGGTCGCTTTATCGGATTCGAGCGTGACGAGCGATTGCTCTTTCTCAACCGTATCGCCCGCTTTCACCAGTACCTCGATCACCGGAATATCCGTGTAATCGCCGATATCCGGCACCTTGATTTCGATCGCTTGACTCATTGTTTATTGTCTCCTGGGTCGCGACGCGAAAATCGCCCTGGCACGAGGCTGACAGCCAGGGCCAAGGCGACTTCACGCAGCAACACTCGGGGGCCGATACGTTAAACCGTCATCGGGTTGGGTTTGGCGGGGTCGAGCTCGTACTTCTTGATCGCCTCGGCGACGACCTTGCGGTCGATCGTGCCTTCGTCGGCCAACGCGTTGAGCGCGGCGACGGTGACCCAGTAGCGGTCGACTTCGAAGAAGTGGCGCAGCTTTTCACGTGTGTCCGAACGGCCATAACCGTCCGTGCCGAGCACGACAAACTTGTTCGGCACGAAGCCGCGGATCTGGTCGACCAGCGCACGCACATAATCGGTCGATGCAATCACCGGACCCTTCGCGTCCTTCAGCAGCTTGGTCACGTGCGAGACCCGACGCTCTTCGGTCGGATGCAGCAGGTTCCAGCGCTCGACGTCCATGCCGTCGCGTGCGAGCTCGGTAAAGCTCGGAACGCTCCAGAGGTCGGCAGCGACATTCCAGTCGTTCTTCAGCAGGTCAGCGGCGGCGATCACTTCGTTGAAGATCGTGCCTGCGCCCATCAGTTGAACGCGCGGTGCCTTTGCGTCGGCATCCGACTTGCGGAACGCGTACATGCCCTTGACGATATCGGCCGCAACCGAATCGCTTTGCGGGATCGCCGGATGCTCGTAGTTCTCGTTCATGACCGTGACGTAGTAGTACACGTCTTCCTGCTCGGCCACCATGCGACGCAGGCCGTCCTGCATGATCACCGCGAGTTCGTAACCGAAGGTCGGGTCGTAGCTCACGCAGTTCGGGACGGACGCTGCCCACATCAGCGAGTGGCCGTCTTCGTGCTGCAGGCCTTCGCCGTTCAACGTCGTGCGTCCCGCCGTACCACCCAGCAGGAAGCCGCGCGAACGCATGTCGCCCGCCGCCCATGCCAGGTCGCCGATGCGCTGGAAGCCGAACATGGAATAGAAGATGTAGAACGGGATCATGATCTCGTTATGCGTGGAGTACGACGTCGCCGCCGCAATCCAGTCACACATCCCGCCGGCTTCGTTGATCCCTTCCTGCAGGATCTGGCCGGTTTCCGATTCACGATAGAACATCAACTGATCCGAATCTTCCGGCACATACTTCTGGCCGTCCTGATTCCAGATACCGATCTGGCGGAACAGCCCTTCCATGCCGAAGGTACGCGATTCATCCGGCACGATCGGAACGATCCGTTTGCCGAGCGCCTTGTCCTTCAACAGGATGTTGAGGATCCGCACGAACGCCATGGTCGTGGAGATCTCGCGGCCCGGACCCGTGCCCTTCAGCACCGGTTCGAACACCGACAGATCCGGCACCGGCAGCGACTCGGCCTTCTGACGGCGGGCCGGCAGGTAACCACCGAGTTCCTGGCGGCGAGCGCGCATGTACTCGAGTTCCTTCGAACCTTCTTCGAACGTCAGGTACGGCACGTCGGCGATCTGGTCGTCGGGAATCGGCAGCTTGAACTGGTCGCGGAATTTCTTCAGCTGATCCGTGTGCAGCTTCTTCTGCTGGTGCGTGATGTTCATGGCCTGACCGGCTTCGCCCATGCCATAACCCTTGATGGTCTTGGCGAGGATGACAGTCGGCTGGCCCTTCGTCTTCGATGCTTCCGCGTACGCCGCGTAGATCTTGTGCGGATCGTGACCGCCGCGATTCAGGTTCCAGATGTCTTCGTCGGACCACTCTGCAACCATCGCCTTGAGTTCCGGCGTGTTGAAGAAATGCTCGCGCACATATGCGCCCGATTCCGACTTGTACGTCTGATATTCGCCGTCGACCACTTCCATCATCCGGCGCATCAATGCACCGGTTTTATCGCGTGCGAAGAGCGAGTCCCAGCGGCTGCCCCACACCACCTTGATCACGTTCCAGCCGGCGCCGCGGAACTCGCTTTCGAGTTCCTGGATGATCTTGCCGTTGCCGCGCACGGGACCGTCGAGGCGCTGCAAGTTGCAGTTGATCACGAAGACGAGATTGTCCAGGCGCTCGCGACCGGCCATGCCGATTGCGCCGAGCGATTCCGGTTCGTCCGTTTCGCCGTCGCCGAGGAACGCCCAGACCTTGCGGTTGCCCGCCTTGGCGATACCGCGCGCATCGATGTACTTCATGAAGCGCGCTTGATAGATCGCCATGATCGGGCCGAGGCCCATCGATACGGTCGGGAATTGCCAGAAGTCCGGCATCAGCCACGGATGCGGATAAGACGAAATGCCCTCGCCGCCCACTTCCTGGCGGAAGTTGTCGAGCTGGCTCTGCTTCAGGCGGCCGAGCAGGAACGCGCGGGCATACACGCCAGGCGACGAGTGGCCTTGCACGAACACCAGGTCGCCGCCATGTTCGGGCGACGGCGCGTGCCAAAAGTGGTTGAAACCGACGTCATACAGCGTCGCCGCAGACGCGAACGAAGCGATATGACCGCCCACGTTCGTATCCTTGCCGGCGCGCAGCACCATGGCAATCGCGTTCCAGCGGGTGTACGAGCGGATCTTGTGTTCGATGTCCTGGTCGCCGGGAATCTTCGATTGGGCGGCGACCGGGATGGTATTGATGTACGGCGTATTCGCCGAGAACGGCAGGTGTTCGCCGTGCACGCGTGCGAATTCGATCTGCTTTTCGATCAGGTAATGTGCGCGATCCGGGCCTTCCGCCGAGATTACGCCGTCGAGGGCTTCGAGCCACTCTGCGGTTTCCTGGGGATCTTCGTCGTCCTTGGCGTTGGCGACATATTTCATCACTTCGTCGGGTACAGCGGACATGCTCGTCTCCTGATTTGAGGAACGCTCTGTGAACAGACGACGCGAGCCTTATGGGAAAACCACGGGATCAGCCGCGGAAAACAATGGGGACAAGCGCGCGTGCGGCAATTCTAAAGAGGCTATAAACGGTAACGCAAGCAATTTTTCGAATCATGAGAGGCAATCTCATAATGCGGAAAAATGCTGCAACGCACCGTGGGACAAGGACTTTTTGAGAGAGGTTTAGTGTCCTTGCAATCAAATGCCGGGCTTTTGAAGCCTTTTTACGCCTTTTAACAGTCCTTCGCTGCGTTACAATTGCGCGCATGTTGACCGACCGGCTTTTCGCACGCTCGGCCCGCTCGTCGAAGAAACTCAACGACACGGCGCCGACCCGCTGGCACCACGGACCGTGGTGGTCGAACTCGTATTTGCTCACGCCGCTGATATCCATTCTGGTGTTCCTCGTCGTGATGAGCCTCATCTTATGGAGTCTCAACCGGCGCGAGCAGCAGCAGCAAGAGGACACGCTGTATCGAAATGTCGCATGGGCGCAGCAGCAGATCCGGCTCTCCATGACCGGCGCGCAAGAACAGGTCCAGGCGCTCGCACGTGATATCGCGGCCGGCCACGGCGATCCCCAGTCGTTCCAGAGTTCCACGGGCGACATCATGCAGGGGCATCCCGAGATCCTCTACATGAACTGGTACACGGCGCTGCACAAACCGCGCTGGCCAAACACGCCGTTGCCCGTGCTGGGCTCACGGCTCGCCAAACCCACGGACGCGCAGATGGACGACGCCGTCCAGGCCGCCTTCGACGAAGCCCGCACCACCCGCCGCCAGATTTACTCCCCCCTTATCTACGATGACGTCGGCAACGGCTACATCACGCTGCAGACACCGGTGTATCGCGATCGCGAGTTTTTGGGCTCGATAGCGGCGGTGTTTTCCATCGAAGGGATTCTGAAGCACGACATTCCCTCCGAGCTTTCCGCGAAGTACAAGATTTCCATCACCGATCTGAACAACCGCGAACTCGCGACGACGTCGACCCGGCCACGCTTGCCGCGCGACATGTTCTACGATTTGCCGCTCGATCCGCCGGGACAAGGGGTGTCGGTACGCGTTTATTCGTTCCCGCAACTCACCAATTTCACCAACAACACGCTCGTCTGGCTCGTCGCCGGGTTGTCGTGTTTCGTGTTGTGGAGCTTGTGGAGTCTCTGGAAACACACGCGGCAACGTTTCGAAGCGCAGCAGGCGCTTTACGCCGAAGCATTCTTTCGCCGCGCGATGGAAAATTCGGTGCTGATCGGCATGCGCGTGCTCGACATGCACGGCCGGATCACGCACGTGAACCCCGCGTTTTGCCGCATGACGGGCTGGGACGAAAGCGATCTGGTCGGCAAGGTGGCACCCTTCCCGTACTGGCCGAAAGACGCGTACCCCGAGATGCAGCGGCAACTCGACATGACATTGCGCGGCAAGGCGCCATCGTCCGGATTTGAACTGCGCGTGCGTCGCAAGGACGGTTCGTTCTTCCATGCACGGCTTTACGTGTCGCCGCTGATCGACAGTTCAGGGCGCCAGACCGGCTGGATGTCTTCCATGACCGACATCACCGAGCCGCGCCGCGCCCGCGAGGACCTCGCCGCTGCGCACGAACGCTTCACGACCGTGCTCGAAAGCCTCGACGCCGCCGTGTCCGTGCTAGCCGCCGACGAAGCCGAACTGCTGTTCGCGAACCGCTATTACCGGCATTTGTTCGGCATCCGTCCGGACGGCCATCTCGAACTTGCGGGCGCGGGTTTCGATACGGCCCAGGCGTCGTCCGACTCCATCGATATGGTCGATACCTACGCCGGCCTGCCCGCCACTGCGCTGACCGAAAGTACATCGGACGCGCAGGAAGTGTATGTGGAAGGCATCCAGAAATGGTTCGAAGTACGCCGCCAGTACATCCAGTGGGTGGACGGTCACCTCGCACAGATGCAGATCGCGACCGACATCACCACGCGCAAACAAGCGCAGGAACTCGCCGATCAGCAGGAAGAAAAGCTGCAATTCACCAGCCGCCTGATGACGATGGGCGAGATGGCTTCATCGCTTGCGCATGAACTGAATCAGCCGCTCGCCGCGATCAATAACTACTGTTCGGGTTGCGTCGCGCTCGTGAAATCGGGGCGGATGACGCAGGACGCGCTGCTGCCCGTGCTCGAAAAAACCGCGCAGCAGGCGGTGCGTGCGGGCATGATCATCAAGCGCATCCGCGAATTCGTGAAGCGCAGCGAGCCAAAGCGGCAGCCGACGCGTGTCAGTGACATCGTGGCGGACGCCGTGGGTCTTGCGGAAATCGAAGCACGCAAGCGCAAGATCCGAATACTCACCGAAATCCGTTCGCGCATGCCGGTGATCCATGTGGACCCGGTGCTGATCGAACAAGTGCTCGTGAACTTGCTGAAGAACGCGGCCGAAGCCATGCACGACGCCAAGCCGAACGCCGTCGATCCGGTGATCCGCGTGGTTGTGCAGCGCACCGACGGCGGTTTCGTGTGCATCAGCGTGGTCGACCAGGGGCCGGGCGTGGACGAAGCCACCGCCGAGCGCCTGTTCGAGCCGTTCTACAGCACCAAGTCCGACGGCATGGGCATGGGACTGAATATTTGCAGGTCGATCATCGAGTCGCATCGTGGACGGCTTTGGGTGGTGAACAATATCGACACCGCCGGCCAGGTCACGGGTGCAACATTCCATTGCAGTTTGCCAATCGGAGAAGCCGACAGTCCGGGTAATAGCGGGCAGGAGGCTCTCAGCCATCAACCCACACAACAAACTGTTACGGGAGAGCTATGAGCACAGTCACCACTCAGGAAACGGTGTTTGTCGTCGATGACGACGAGGCCGTGCGTGATTCTTTGCGCTGGCTGCTTGAAGCCAATGGCTACCGCGTCTCGTGTTTCGCGAGCGCTGAAGCGTACCTCGATGCTTACCTCCCGATCGCCCATTCCGGCGCGATCTCGTGCCTGATACTCGATGTGCGCATGTCCGGCATGAGCGGTCTCGAGTTGCAGGAAAAGCTGATCGCCGAGAATTCGCTGCTGCCGATCATCTTCGTGACGGGTCACGGCGACGTGCCCATGGCTGTCTCGACCATGAAGAAGGGCGCGATGGATTTCATCGAAAAGCCGTTCGATGAAGCCGAGTTGCGCAAGCTCGTCGAACGCATGCTCGACAAGGCGCGTACCGAAAGCTCGAGCGTGCAGCAGCAGCGTGCTGCGGCCGAGCGGCTGGGCAAACTGACTGCGCGCGAACACCAGGTGCTTGAGCGGATCATCGCGGGGCGCCTGAACAAGCAGATCGCCGATGACCTCGGAATCAGCATCAAGACGGTCGAGGCACATCGGGCGAATATCATGGAGAAGCTTTCCGTGAATACCGTTGCCGACTTGCTGAGGCTCGCGCTTTCCAACAAGCCGCAGACGCAGCAGGCGCAGTAAGGTTTTACCGTTACATTGGCGCGCCGGTTGTCAGGCCGGCGGCGCCGGTGTTGCACCTTTGCCGAAGAATCG
>NZ_CAXTGZ010000054.1:0-18613 GCF_964243625.1 uncultured Caballeronia sp. | reverse complement strand
CAGCGGACCGTCCATGCGCGCTTCGAGGCGCTGCTGCTCGAGCGGGTGAAGCGCATTCGCATCGGGTCTCCGACAGACGACAACACCAACTTCGGCCCCCTCGTCAGCGCCGCTCAGTTACACAAGGTGCTGGGGTTTATCGAAAGCGGGAAGAAGGAAGGCGCGCGGCTGATAGCGGGAGGATCGCGGATCGAGCACGGTGCGTTTGCTCAAGGGCAATATGTCGAGCCGACTGTCTTCACCGATTGCCGCGACGACATGCGGATCGTGCGCGAGGAAATCTTCGGGCCGGTCATGAGCATCCTGACCTTCGATGACGAAACCGAAGTTATCGCCCGTGCGAACGCGACATCTTATGGACTGGCCGCGGGCGTCGTGACGGAGAATCTTGCGCGTGCACATCGTGTGATTCATGCCATCCAGGCCGGCATCTGCTGGATCAACACCTGGGGCGAATCGCCCGCTGAAATGCCGGTGGGCGGTTACAAGCAATCGGGCGTCGGCCGCGAGAACGGCATCACCACACTCGAACACTACACCAGCATCAAGTCCGTTCAGGTCGAGATGGGCCCCTACCAACCCGTGTTCTAAGGAGCGGTCGATGAGCGCGAAGGAGTTTGATTACATCATCGTCGGCGCGGGGTCGGCGGGCAACGTACTGGCGTCGCGTCTTACGGAAGACGCCGACGTTACCGTGCTGCTGCTCGAAGCTGGCGGACCGGACTACCGTTTCGATTTCCGCACGCAGATGCCGGCCGCGCTGGCCTATCCGTTGCAGGGCCGCCGATACAACTGGGCCTACGAAACCGATCCCGAACCGCACATGAACAACCGTCGCATGGAATGCGGCCGTGGCAAAGGGCTTGGCGGATCGTCGCTGATCAACGGCATGTGCTATATCCGCGGCAACGCGCTCGATTACGATGGATGGGCCAACAGAAAAGGCCTTGAAAACTGGACGTATTCCGATTGCCTCCCGTATTTCCGCAAAGCGGAGACACGTGACGTCGGACCCAATCCTTATCATGGCGGCGATGGTCCGGTCCACGTGACGACATCGAAGCCCGGCAACAATCCATTGTTCGCCGCAATGGTCGAAGCCGGCGTACAAGCAGGCTATCCGCGCACCGATGACCTCAACGGCTACAGTCAGGAGGGCTTCGGACCAATGGATCGAACCGTGACGCCGCAAGGCCGCAGATCGAGTACGGCGCGGGGCTATCTCGACCGCGCGAAGGATCGGCCCAACCTCACTATCGTCACGCACGCGGTGACCGACCGGGTCTTGTTCGCGGGGAAGCGGGCCATCGGCGTTGTGTACCTGCATGGCGGCGAAAACGTGACTGCCCATGCGCGTCGCGAAGTGCTGGTGTGCAGCGGTGCGATCGCATCGCCACAACTGCTGCAGCGTTCGGGCGTTGGACGCTCCACGTGGCTGCGCGAACTCGACGTCCCGTTGGTCCACGACCTGCCCGGCGTGGGTGAGAATCTCCAGGATCATCTGGAGATGTACATGCAGTACGAATGCCTCGAACCCGTGTCGCTGTATCCCGCACTGCAGTGGTGGAACCAGCCGCAGATCGGCATTGAATGGATGTTGAAGGGCACGGGCATTGGCGCGAGCAATCAGTTCGAGGCCGGTGGTTTCATCCGCACGCGCGACGACGATCTATGGCCCAACATTCAGTATCACTTCCTGCCTGTCGCGATCAATTACAACGGTTCCAACCCGATCAAGATGCATGGCTTCCAGGCGCACGTGGGTTCAATGCGTTCACCAAGCCGCGGGCGTATCAAGCTGAAGTCACGCGATCCGAACGCGCACCCGAGCATCTTGTTCAACTACATGTCGGACCCGCTCGACTGGCGTGAATTCCGCGATGCAATACGCATTACGCGCGAGATCATGCAGCAGCCGGCGTTGAAGAAGTATCGTGGCCGCGAGTTGCATCCCGGCGCTGATCTAAAAACCGACGATCAACTCGATGCCTTCGTCAAACAGCGTGCGGAAACTGCCTACCATCCGTCATGCTCGTGCAAAATGGGTTACGACGATATGGCCGTCGTAGATAGCGAAGGCCGCGTGCATGGGCTTGAATCGCTGCGCGTGGTCGACGCGTCGATCATGCCGCAGATCGTGACCGGCAATCTGAACGCGCCGACCATCATGCTCGCTGAAAAGATCGCCGACGCGATTCGCGGGCGTGCGCCGTTCGCTCGTGTCGATACACCCTATTTTGTCGCATCGGGAGTGAAGGCGCGGAAGATGGAAGTGGTTGCTTCAATGTAATCATCGTCTGATAGATTAATCATCAACCAAGGGCATTCCGGTTTGAATAATCGGGATGCCCTTTTTGTTTTGAACCACGATTAAAAATCGTATCTCACACAGTTAATTCCCATATCCGCAACACCGTCTTTTAAGACTGAACCCTATCTCTTTAAGACTGCTCCGATCAGCAAGGGGTCATCGATCAGTGAGAATACGTCCACTCGATGACAGCGCACGGCTCTTTCCGGCACAGACCTCCTGAATGATTTCGGAGGTCCGCATTGCCTCGGTGCAAACCATTTCCCGCGCCCATAACCCTCGAAGTTTTGCAATCGACGATTAATTCGGATCGTTCAGCAATCGATAGCCGCCTCGCGAAAACAGCAGTATCGGACGCAATTGTTTAATACCAGATTAACTGAAGTGATCATAATGACTTTAAAAGACACATGGCATATCTATAAATGCGATAAATGCGACGCTCGCATTGCGCCAGTGATCGAGTCGACCGGATTCGCACGTTCAAACAGCATTGGCGCGGCCCTCTCTGTTCAGGGGCCGGCATGCTGAATCTCAAAGGTCTTCTCAACCGCGTTCTGGATGTCACGCTGATCCTGGCCGGCGCCGCGCTGGCTTATCAACTCCGCTTCGGCGACAGCGCGCCGGCAGGAACAGCAGCAATCGTCGCGTCCACCACGGCTTTTTCAATGGCGCTTTCGCTTGCCGTGTTTCACGCATTTCACGTGTACAGCGATCAAGCGACGAAGCCGCTCGGCAGCGTGCTCGGACAGATCGAATTCGTCTGGCTGATGACACAACTGTGCGGACTGCTCGTGACATTCTGCATCCACAGGACCGATCTCGTATCGCGTCTGTGGTTTGGCTATTGGACCCTTATCACCGCCGCCGCGTTGGCGCTGTCACGCCTGACCGCCCGCATCATTCTTGGACGGATGCGTCATGCGAAATCCAGCCTGCGCAGCGTAGCGATCGTCGCCGCGAGCGAGCATTGCGACTTGCTGATCCGCAGGATGGAAGCATCACGCGAGTCAGGCTTTCACGCGGTCATGACGCTCGATCCGCACGCCAGTCACCAGTTGCGCAACGCTGCCATTTCGCGCCATGCGTCGATTCCGGCGTTCGTGCAGCACGTACGCACCGGTAACGTTCGCGAGCTTTGGCTGGCGATGCCATTGTCCGAACAGCCGCTTATTACGAGCCTCGTAAAAGAGTTCAGGAATGACCTGATCAACATCCGGTTTTTCCCTGACGTCAGCAGCCTGAGCCTTTTCGATGGCGGTGTCATCGACATGATCGGCATGCCTGCAATCAACCTGGTTGCGTCGCCTTTGTCGCCGCTCGCGCTTGCCAACAAGGACATGTTCGATCGTGTGTTCGCAGCGATCGCCCTGCTTGTACTTTCGCCGCTCATGATCGTCATCGCGCTGGCCGTGAAGCTCTCCTCTCCCGGTCCGGTGTTGTTCACGCAACGCCGCAAGGGCGCAGATGGACAGGTGTTCCGGATTTTCAAGTTCCGTTCCATGAGCATGCATGCGCACGACGAAGGTGTCCTGAAGCAGGCCACCCGCAATGACCCGCGCGTGACGCGCGTTGGCGCGTTCCTGCGCCGGACGAGCCTGGACGAACTGCCGCAATTCATCAACGTGCTGATCGGCGACATGTCGGTCGTCGGTCCGCGACCTCACGCAATCGAACATGACGCTTTCTACCAGACAGTGGTCGATGACTACATCCATCGATACCGCATCAAGCCTGGCATCACGGGATGGGCACAAATCAACGGCTTTCGCGGTGAGACAGACCGCGTCGAAAAAATGCAGGGTCGCGTGGACCACGACCTCTATTACCTCCGCAACTGGTCCTTCGCGCTGGACATGCGCATCGTGGCCGCGACGGTCTTGAAAGGACTCAAGCATGGCAATGCTTATTGAAGCTCCGCACAAGATCCACCACGAACCAAACATCAATGAACTGAATGGAAGGACCTCATGAATACCCCAAATACACCCGTCCGCTCGACCGTGCTCAGACTGGCAGCGCTAGGCGCCGCCGGCACGCTATTGTCGGCCTGCGCCGCTGTGCCGGGATGGAAAATGGATACCGGCACGGCTGCAAACATATCTACAAGTACTACGGCGCAAATGCAAACCGCCGGCGCTGAAGACGCGAGTAAAGAAGCGCAACTGCAGTCCGCCACGAGCGAAATCGACGTTGCGTTGATCAGGCAATTGCGCGACGAGAGCCGTCAGGCGCCCGGCTTGAACGAATCGCTGATCTCGCCCGCGACGCCCTATGTTCTCGGCCCCGGCGACGTACTGCAGATTACCGTCTGGGACCACCCGGAACTCGCCGCCGCACAGCTGGCACCCACGCAAAGTGCAACGCGCGCGGCTGATCCGGTAGCGGGATTTGTCATCGACCAGCGCGGCGACGTCATGTTTCCATACGCCGGTCGCGTGCACGTAGCCGGCCTCACCGCGGAGCAAGCACAGGCCGTACTGGTGAGGGCACTCGGAAAGTCGTTCGTCGAACCTCAGGTCACGCTTCGCGTCGCTTCTTACCGGGCGTCGCAGATTTATATAGATGGTGAAATCCATACGCCGGGTCCGCAGCCGATCAACGATATCCCCATGGGACTATACGAGGCCATCAGCCGTGCGGGCGGTTTCAGCCCGACCGCTGATCAAAGCCGCATGGTCATCGTGCGCGATGGCGTTTCGCATCCAATCAACCTCTCGCAGATGCTGGAACGCGGTCAGAATCCTTCGAAAATCGTGCTCAAGAGCGGTGACGTGCTGCGTGTACCTGCTCGCGACGAAAGCGGCGTCTTCGTCATGGGCGAAGTGAACAAGCCGACCACCGCGATGCCGATGCGCAACGGCAAGCTGAGCTTGTCGGACGCTTTGGCGCAGGCAGGCAGCGTCAATCTGGCGTCGTCAAATCCCGGCCAGGTCTACGTGATCCGCGACTCGCTCGGCGACACCCCCAAGGTCTTCCATCTCGATGCGAAGTCTCCGGTCGCAATGATTCTCGCCAACCAGTTCGACCTGCAACCGCACGACGTGGTGTACGTGGACAGCGGCAACCTCGTGCGTTTCAGCCGTGTTCTCAGCTTGCTGATGCCCGCGATCAACGCAGGTCTCACCGCCGCCGTCGTAGCGAAGTGATGTCATGAGAAACATCCTTGTCTTGTGCATTGGCAACATTTGCCGAAGCCCGATGGCGGCAGCGCTTTTGTCCCGCGCGCTGCCTGCCATGACCGTCCATTCCGCCGGACTTGATGCAGTAATCGGCGCGCCCGCTGATCCCATTTCCGTTGCATTGATGGACGAAGCCGGCATGGACATCACGGCACATCGCGGGCAACTGGTGAATACGCCGCTGATCGTACAAGCCGACCTGATCCTCGTCATGGACCGTGCGCAGCAACAAGAAGTGCACCGGCGTTACCCGACCTCGGCGGGAAAAGTGTTCTGTATCGGAGAACACGAACGGGTCGATATTCCAGATCCTTACCGCCAACCTCGTTCTTCCTTTGAACACGCGCTCCGTCTGATCGAGCAAAGTGTCGACAGCTGGGTGCCCCCGATTCGGGCGCTTCACCAACCGAATGCGGAGTAATCCTGATGAAAACCGAAATAACACATACCCCGGCCAAGATGTCGCCAGTAGAAGAGCTCGACCTTGTCCGTTATCTCGACGTGCTGCTTGCTAACCGCCGCCTGATTGGTGCTGTTACCGCCATCACGCTCGCAATTGGCGCGGCCTATGCGGTCATCACGCCTCCCGTGTACGAAGCCGACATGATGATCCAGGTCGAAGACAATGGCGTGAGCGCCGGCAGCCTGCTTGGCGATGCATCGGCGCTTTTCGACGTAAAGACACAAGCAGCCGCGGAACTTGAAATACTGCGTTCGCGCATGGTTATCGGCAAAGCGGTCGACACGCTGCAGCTATATATCGACGCCAAGCCGAAGTATTTCCCGGTCGTCGGCGCCTGGATTGCAAGCAGAAACAAGGGCATGTCCACGCCAGGCCTGTTCGGCAAAGGCGGATATGTGTGGGGTGCCGAGTCTTTGCAGCTCGCGACCTTCGACGTTCCAAAGGCGGTAGAAGGTGAGGCGCTCACGCTCACTGCGCTGGGCAACGGTGACTATCAGCTTGACTACCCCGACCTCGACCGGCCTATCAAGGGACATGTTGGCGTTGCGTTGCAGGTCACGCAGCAGATCGGCACGATCCGGCTGCTCGTTACAGAACTGCATGCGAAACCCGGCGGTCAATTCACGCTCGTGCGCAACTCGCAGCCCAAGACTGTCTCGAACCTGCAGTTGAACCTCGACATTGAGCCAAAGGGCAAGCAGAGCGGCATTATCGGCGCGACGCTTCGCGGCAAGGACCCGGCTTTGACGGCGTCCATCGTGAACCAGATCGGACAGGAATACGTCACGCAGAACGTCGAGCGCAAGACTGCGGAGGCGCAAAGCTCATTGACCTACCTTGAAAGCCAGATGCCGAGGCTAAAGGCGAAGCTGAGCGAATCCGAAGAACGATACAACGCGCTTCGCAACAGGAGCGGCACGTTCAATCTGAGCCAGGAAGGTACGGCGTTCTTGCAGGAAAGTGTTGCATCGGACACGAGCTTGCTCGAACTAAAGCAGAAGAGAGCCGAAATGGCGACCCGCTTCGCGCCGGGGCATCCCGCGCTGCGTGCGCTCGATAACCAGATCGCGGCAGTAACCGCCAAGAGCGGCAACATTGCATCGCGCATGAGGGCGCTGCCCGACATCGAGCAGGAATCCCTGCGTCTCATGCGCGACCTTCAGGTGGACAGCGATACCTACGTCAATGTTGTGAATAACGTCGAGCGCCTGAAGCTCGTCAAGGCAGGAAAGGTCGGCACCGTTCGCCAGATCGACTATGCGAACGTTCCCGAAGAACCCGTCAAGCCGCGCAAAGGGATGGTGCTTGCACTGGCCGGGATGATCGGGCTGATGCTCGGCGTGGCCGCTGCATTCCTTCGCGACGGTCTCTTTGGCGGTCTGACCGATGCGCACGAGATCGAGCAACACACCGGTATGAAGGTATATGGCTCTGTGCCGTTCTCGCCGGCACAGGGCGTGCTCGCGAAGAACGTCGAGGGACGCGCAGTTGGCGTTCATCTTCTGGCTGCATCCCATCCGAACGACGCGCCCATCGAGAGTCTGCGCAGCTTTCGTACCGCTCTGCAATTTGCATTGCTCGGCGCAGCGAATAATCGCGTGGTCATCACGGGTCCTACGCCGGGTATCGGGAAATCCTTTATCTCCGCGAATCTTGCCGCGGTGGTCAGCGCCGCAGGCAAGCGCGTCTTGCTGGTGGATGCCGACCTGCGCAAGGGCTACCTTAATCAATACTTTGGCAAAGCCCGCACATGCGGCCTTTCAGACCTGCTTATAGAAACGGCAACGTTCGATCAGGCGGTGCATCGCAACGTAGCGCCTGGCCTCGATTTCATCAGCACGGGCGCATTCCCGCCGAACTCGGCCGACCTGGTACAGAACGAACGCATGCTGCGCGTGCTCGATCAGATGAGCGCGCAATACGATCTCGTAATTGTCGATACGCCGCCGGTCCTGGCAGTGTCCGATTCCGTCAACATCGCGGCCCACTGCGCGACCGTATTCCTGATTGGGCGATTCAAGCGTACGACTATCGGAGAGTTGCTCGAATCGAACAAGCAACTCGAGCAGGTCAACGTCGCCGTAAAAGGTGTGATCTTCAACGGCCTGGACGCCAAAGGCTTGCGATACGGTTCGAAGTACGGCCAATACCGTTATGTCGCGTATGAATACGGCAAGACTGACAAGCGGACGCCGAAATGAAACCGTACAGTCTGACCCCGCGCCGCACGCAGCCGTCAGTTCCCATGCTCGTGCTTGCGGCTATAGCGGTGCTCGTCACAATGACCGCAGTCTTTCTCGGCAAGCTCAATGCGACGACTGCCACGCTCTCTGTAGTCCTGGCTGTAAGCATCCTCGCGATACGTCCGCGTAACGAATTGCTGCGCCTGTTCAAGCTCTTCCTGCTTGCGACGTTTTGCGTGCTGCCGGCGTGGCAGCTCGCTGCCGGCGACGCGATTTATCTCGATCTGCTGAAGGAAGACAGCACCTCCGTCTTGCTTTGGTTCTTTCTGAGCGTCGCGGGCATCTGGGTTCTGAAGATTTCACTGGACTTGGCGCAGCGTCGCCTAATCGAGCGCGACAACACGCCGGCCGATCAGTCCGGTGTTACGGGACTCGTCTATTTTTTCACCCTGACGTCGGTCGCGGCCATCGCGTTCATTTATTTGAAGCTGGGAGGTTACGCAAAGATCGTCGAGCTCTACGACGAACGGCTCCAGAGCAGCGTGAACGGTTACGATCCGCTCGGCGGCCTGGGCATTGTGCAGGCACTGGCAAATACTGCGCCGCTCTGGATCTTCGTATGCCTGACGTTGCGCCCGCGATGCAGCAGATTGATGACAACCGTCGCCTTCGCCCAGATAGGCGTGTTGGGCTGGCTGGCATCGGGCGTGTTCGGGAATCGCCAGGGCATCATCTTCGCCTATCTGTTCGCAGCGTCGATCTATCACTTCCTGGTCGCACCGATCAGCCGTCGCACAGCGAAGATGTCAGCCATCCTGATGGCGGTCGTCGCACTCGTGCTGATGCCTATCAAGTTCGGTATTGACTATTCCGATCTCGGCAATCTTACCGAACGTTTCGCCGATCAGCGATCGCTCGAGCTCAGCATGGGTCCCGTCAGCTTCTTTTTGTTTCGTGATCTGTCACGCTTCGATGTACAGACGCAAACCATCGAAACGGTCACGAAGAACACCTACGACCTGCCGATGGGACGAAGCTTCGTGGGCGCGGCCGCATCGGTCATACCGAAAGCATTGTGGGAAGACCGTCCGTCCACGTTTGCGGAAGAAAAGAGCGATATCGTCAACGAGGTGCAATCGTCGGGCGACGCCGAGACCACATTGTTATTCGGCATGCCTGGGGAATTCCTCGCGAATTTCGGCTTGATCGGATATGTGCTTTCCTTCTCGCTACCCGCGTTATTGATGGTCGCAGTCAACTCGATCAGCGGTTCGCGCAACCGGAAATGGTTGCCGCTGAAAGTCGTACTGATGCCATTGCCATTTCTGTTTTTCCTGTTCGATTCAAACGTCCTTGCGTACTACGTGGTGCGCTGGATCGTGTTGTTCGCTCTCCCGATGGCCTTTGTATTGAGGTTCTCCGAAGACCACAACAAAGCCGCAGCCTTCGGAGGGCCAACATCATGAAAATTGTTCACGTAGTCGAGACCTGGACCGGCGGAATTGCAACCTATGTACAGACACTAGCCGCGAAGCAACGCGATCTAGGCCATGACATCACACTGCTTTGCGATACCAGCAAAGTGGAAGGCGGATTGAAGATAGATGGCATTGAAGTAGCCGATTACCGGTCAAGCCGCAACCCGGCTAGATTCTGGTCCATATCCAAGGCACTGCAACTGCGCATCGCGTCGCTGCATGCCGATGTTGTTCATTGCCACAGTTCGTTTCCCGGCATGTATGTGCGCTTGCGAAATCATCCGGGTGCGAAGGTTCTCTATACGCCTCACGCGTGGTCGTTTCTCAAAACCGACGTGACGACACCGGCAAAGTTGGCGTATGGTCTGGTCGAACGCGTACTCGCACAACGCTGCGACCGGATACTTTGCATGTCATTTGACGAATTGCGTGCGGCGCGCAAATATCGCATTCCAGCAGACAAGATCGAATTCATCTATACGGGTATCGCCCCCGACGAACGTTCTCAGATTCCTGAATATCGTGCCGAAACGAATTCAACGAAAGTCGGTTATTTCGGACGCCTTGATTATCAGAAGGGCTTTGATGTCGTTCTCGAAGCATTACCGTTACTCGATGCAAGACTTGAAATACACGCATTCGGCGCGGCGGTACGCGGTGGTATCGAAGCAGGTAACGATGCCCGTATCACCTATCACGGCTGGCTGGATGCGGCCGGCACACGGCGCGCGATGCACGAGATGGATGTGATCGTGGTTCCGTCGCGATGGGAGGGGCTTGCGCTCGTGCCCATCGAGGCAATGCGCGCGGGCAAGGTGATTGTCGTGTCGGGTGAAAGTTCGTTACCCGAGCAGGTCATCCATGGATACAACGGCGTCATTCTTCGCGAGCTTACGGGCAGGTGCCTGGCCGAAAACCTCAACCGCCTCACATTGGACGAGTGCAGAAGAATGGGCGCCAATGCGCGTCACGTGTTCGAAAGTACGTTTCAGATCGACCGCTTCCTCAACACCTTGATGAGTTGCTATGAACGCCCCTGATTATTATCTGCTGCACGCCTATAGTTCGCACAACAGCGGCGACGGACTGCTGGTCAAACTCAGTCTCAAGGCGATCCGCGATGCGGGCATAACCAGGACGATCACTGTCGTATGCCTGGACAAGGAATCGTTCGCCGGATATATCGACGATGCGAATATCAGGCTCATTTCGCTCGGCGAATTCTTGCGCGGGCGGTTTCTCGGCGTGTTCTTGCGTCAACGTTCCGTGTACTTCGGCGTGGGCGGTGGCTACTTGCGTGCATCGAGCAGACCGGAAGGATGGAAGTCATTGATCGCACATGGTAGCCAGATCCTCATGTCTTCGTTCGGCGGTTCGAGCCGCCGGATTTACTTTCCGCAAAGCGTTGGACCGTTCGACACATTCGCCGGAAAGCTGCTTGCGCGCATCGTGCGAAGCCGTGTAGAACGCATTTTCCTGCGCGACGACAAAAGCGTGTCCGAACTCGCGCATCCGGCGGCCACGAGAACCGGCGATCTGGTAGTGCTGGAGATTGCGCAGGAAGCGGGGGCAGGCACCTTGCGGCATACAAGGATCGCAGTGCCGCAGGTGTACCTCGTCTTTCGGGACCTGCAGAACAAGCCTTACCGCAATGCATATCTGGAACGCGTGCACGCGCTTATGACGCTTCTGCCTGACGCAAAGCTAGCGATACAGGCGCGCGGTCGCGGCAACAGCGACGATGTCTTTTATCGCGAGCATCTCGGAGTGGACAACGCGGCCATGCTCAAGGACGTGCTTGCCGAGCGTTCTGCAATCGTGGTCTCGGTGAGGCTTCACGGCAGCCTCGAAAGCGTGCTCGCCGGTGTTCCGAGCGTGCACATCGCATACGAACGCAAGGGCCATGCAGCGTTTGGCGATCTGGGGCTCGACGACTTCGTATTTCATGCGAGCGACTTTGATCCCATTGCAGTAGCGAATGCAGTTCGCCTGCTCGTAGAAGACGAGGAGCAATACTGGGTGCGCGTCGAGTCGAATGTTCAACGTAGCCATGAACACTTTGTGGAGGCGATCAAAGATGAACTGCGCACGTTCGATAACGCTGATCATGGACGGTAACTTCCGTCGTGTCGGTGAAGATATCCTGAGTCCCCACATGAGCTATGCGAGGTTTGGCGCACGCTTCACAGATTCTTTCGATCAAGTCGTGATCGTTGCGCGCTCATTTCCCGCAATGGAGGCAATTGGTGAACGCGTGACGGGCGAACACGTTTCGTTCGTCGATCTCGGCGCGAATCGCGGCGTGCGTGCGTTGATTACGAGCGTGCCGCGCTTGCTGATAAGGCTTTATCGACAGCTTGTTACGGCGCCTGTTGTGTTGATCCGGTTCCCCGGAAATATTGCGTCGCTTGCGTTATTCATTTGTTTGATCGGCGGCAAGCGCTTTTCGGCCGAAGTCGTCGCCGATCCTGCCGATTACTTTGGCGCGTCTGCATCAAGGCACCCGTTGCGGCGTGTTGCGCGTCTCGTTCATTGCTGGACGACGCGAATAGCTGCACTTCGTGCAGTTACCGTCCGCTACGTGACAAGCGAGTACCTGCAGCGCAAGTATCCTGCAACAAACGCAGACATGATGTTTGGGTTCAGCGACGTCTATCTGAAGGATGCGTTGTTTGAAACGCCCCTGGTCAGGACGCCGCGACCCGACGGCGGATTACGATTGATCAACACCGCGATGATGCACAACCACAGCAAAGGCCATGGCGTACTGCTGCAAGCAGTCGCGGATCTGCATAAGCGGGACATCGCCGTCGAACTGACCCTGATCGGCGACGGTGCGCTGCGCCCCGAATTCGAAACGCAAGCGGCGCAACTGGGGCTTGGCGATCACGTTACGTTTGTCGGCATCGTGAATGCCGATCTCGTTGCGGATCACGTCGCAGAACATGACTTGTTTGTATTGCCGTCCTTTCAGGAAGGCATGCCACGCGCGATGCTGGAGGCAATGGCCGCAGGAACGCCGGTCATTGCGTCGAACGTAGGCGGTATTCCGGAAGTGCTGGGCGAAGAGAGCATGGTCGCGCCCGGCGACGTTGCCGCCCTGGTTTCAAGCATCGAAATGCTGGCTCGGGACCGGTCACTCCTGCAGGCACGAGCGAAGGCCGCGCGAGAAGCGGCGCTCCCCTTTGGTTTCGACGCGTTACAAGCCCGTTATCGAACCTACTGCGACGCGCTGCTGAAGGCACATGGCAATGCGTAAGGATCTGGTTTATGTCATGCTCGGCTCGGCATTGCCGGCCGTAAGCAATTTTGTCGCGGTTGTCTTCGCACTGAAGTATCTGGACGCAGCGTGGCTAGGCCGCTCTTACGCGTTGCTGGCACTGTTTTTCGTTTCAATAGATGTATTCAATTTCGGTTCTGCCCGGCTGTATAGCGTCACTAAAATTCGTGAGCGTTTTCCAAGTCTGCTGTTTCTGGACACGGTCAGCGCAACAGGTTCGGCTTTGTTTTTCAGCATCGCGGCCTGGATCATGTCCGCCTCGGGAGCGATCGCATTACCTCAGATCTTGCCGATGCTCGTCATCGCGCCCGTCGGTTATGCGACCTCGCATTTTGCGCTCGGCTATCTTCGGCTCAAGGGCGGAAACGCCGCGATATGTGCTGTCTCCACTGTGTCGGCGTTGTGCCGTTGCTCGGTGGTCTGGCTCATCGCGACACATCCGTCATGGTCGCTCTATCTGCCTGATTTGCTTTTGCTCGTGGAAGGTTCGTACGGGACGATGCTGCTTGGTGCTTACCTGATAGTGCGTACACCTGAACCTGCCGCACCGGCGGGTCCGGCCGCATTGCGGCATCTGGTCGGTCTCGGCGGTAAGGAGCTGATCAGCAGCTGGTATTCGAACGCGATATTTTCAGGAGCGAAGCATCTCGACGTGATCATCGCCGCCATGCTTCTTGGACCTGCGGGCGCCGCGCTGTATCGAGGCGCGAAAAGCGTGCATAACCTCGCGTTCAATTTCGGGCAAGCGTTGGCGCTGGTCCTTCATTCGCAAATGCTTGCCTGGCTGCGCGCCTTGCGCAGACATCTTTCAAGAATGTCCCTATTTGGCGTTGCAATCGCGATCTGCGCCTTGTTGACGTTTGGCGCGTTTCTCGCCTTCAAGATCAGGCTCTTTCCCACGGCAAGTCTTGGTTCACCTTCAAGACAATGCCTGTTCCTGTTCCTGATCTTTTTAGGTGCATCGCTGATGTTCGCGTGCAGGCTGATATCGATAACCGTGTTTTCGATCAGCAAACGAACCTTCGTCATCTTGTCGACAATGGAAGTTGGCGTGTCACTCGCATTGCTCTCCTGCCTTTGCCTGATATTCGGCGTGGTGGGTGCGGCGCTGTCGGTGGTGGTGTCGTGCGGATCGGTTCTGCTTGCGTCGCTTGTCGTGGTGCAGCGATCCGCGCACGCCATCCGGGTCGACTGATTCATTGCTCGAAGCGCGAGCGAGCGGCCATCGCAATGCGCACGATGGTCTCGGCGCTCAGGCGTTCTGCAATCTTGTGCACGTAATCATGATGCTGCGCTGAAAGCGGTGCATCGAGATACTGCGCATGCAGGTATCGGATAAGCGCAATGCGTCTGTGCCCCAATGCGATGCTTCTATCAAGCAGCGCGAGGGCCGCCTCTGCGTCGCGTTGTTCGCAAGCAAGCTGCGAAAGCCCGGCGGTTTCAATGCGCGTGGACGTCATCGACGGTTCGGTGCACTGCGATCGAATGCGACTCGGCAGACGCGCGCCATGAGTCGAAGTCCGCCCGGTGCCAGTCTAGCTCGACGCCTACACGCCGCGTGCCCTCACGAATCTTCGGCTTGTACAAAAGCAGCGTGAGCGCATCGAGCGCGGGCCACTCCGTGAACGACAGCGCTGCCACTTCAACGGCGAGCGTTTCCAGCAAACGCGTATGCGGCTTGCTCTCGAGATATGTCGAGACCCGTGTGCACCAAGCCTCGTAATCAATCAACCCGGAGGGATCGCCTTCAACCGGCACGCATCGATAATGCAGGCTCGCATCGATAACAACGGGCTGCGGCGCAAGATACTCGCGTTCATACAAGCCGATGCGTGTAGGCACGACCAGCTCATCGACCACGATGCGCCAGCCGCGGCCTCCAGGCCCGATCGGTTCGTACAGTTTCACGACAAAAGCGGCTCTGCCGCGTCGAGCATGATCTTCACGAAGTAGTCCGCGAAGCTGCGGCGGATCACGAGGTCGAAGCTGTCATCTCCAGTCGGAACGATCGTCACCGATGCCTTGAAGTAATGACTCTGCGCACATTGTCCCGCGCCGAACAAACGCGGATGCAAGTCGAGCGGACAGCCGCGGGCGAGGACATCGCGCGTACGTGCACCGCTTATTTCCAGCACGGTATAACCACTGCCGATATCCACCGCGGCTGCGAACAGACCTTTGAACGCGTTGCGCAGTTTTGCTTCCATCGGCGCCGCTTGCGTGGCCGAATGCGATGCCACCGAGCGCACGAGCCATTCATCGGGACCGAGCCACAGCAGATCGTAGCCATTGCCTGTCGCCGTGGTGTTCGCCTTCTCGGGCGGTTTGCAGCCAAGCACGCTTTCAACGGCGGCAACGAACGCTGCATCGCGCAGATCGCCGCGCAGGTTTACCAGTTCGAGGAACGGCCGCTCGACGAGACGAAACGCCTTCGATCCCGCAGCCAGATGTTTCTTCAGCAGCCCGTCCGTGCCCACCAACGGCGATTCCTGCCACACGCCCTGCCCGATTGCACGATCGACGACCGTCTGATTGCTGCCGTTTTCATTCCACATGTTGACGTGCTCCTTCGCTGTCGTAGAACACCGAGCTGGTGATTTTTGCCGGCATCTGCTTGCCGCCGGCAAGCGGAATCATCACTGACTCGCCGATCTTGTCGAGACCGCCCTTGATCACGGCCATCGCAATCGAGCGCCTTAAAATAGGGCTGAAATAGCTGGAGGTGACATGGCCGAGCATCGGTGCTGTCTCTCCGCTGAACGGACCGGCGACGATTTGCGAGCCTTCCGGGATCACGAACGACCCGTCTTCGGCGAGCAGTCCGACCAGTTGCTTGCGTCCCGCCTTGGCCGTATCCGAACGCGTCAACGAACGCTTGCCAAGAAAGTCCTTCGACTTCGCAACGAGCCCGCCCATGCCAAGGTCGTACGGCGTCATGGAACCATCGGTATCCTGGCCCACGATGATGTAACCCTTCTCCGCACGCAATACGTGCATGGTTTCAGTGCCATAAGGCGTGATGTCGAACTCGGCGCCGGCCGCCATCAACGCTTCCCACACCGCGCGCCCCACGTTCGCGGGCACGTTGACTTCATATGCCAGTTCGCCGGAAAAGCTGATGCGCATGACACGTGATGCCGCGCCCGCGACAGTCCCTTCTCGAAAGCTCATGAACGGAAACGCGGCATTCGCGAAGTCGATATCGCGACAGACCTTCTGCAGGACTTTGCGGCTGTTCGGTCCGACCACGGCAAAGGTCGCCCAGTGATCCGTCACCGATGCCAGGCGCACGCGCATGTCCGGCCACTCGGTCTGCAACCAGCGTTCAAGCCACGTCAGCACGCGAGCCGCGCCGCCGGTGGTGGTCGTCATCATGTAGTGCTGGTCGGCGAGACGTACGGTCACGCCGTCGTCGAAGATCATGCCGTTTTCGTCGAGCATCAGGCCGTAGCGGCATTTGCCCACTTCCAGCTTGCTCCACGGGTTTGTGTAGACCCAGTTGAGCAGCTTCGCGGCGTCGGGACCTTGAATGTCGATCTTGCCAAGGGTCGATGCATCGAGGATGCCGACGCTCGTACGCGTGGCGAGCGATTCACGGGCGACCGCTGCGTGCATGTCTTCACCCGGACGCGGGTAATACCAAGGCCGTTTCCAGTTGCCCACATCTTCGAACGCAGCGCCGTTTTCAACGTGCCACTCGTGCACCGCAGTCTTGCGGACCGGATCGAGAAACTCGCCCAGCTCGCGGCCGGCGAACGTGCCGAAGGTCACCGGCGTGTAGTTCGGACGGAAGGTCGTCGTGCCTGTTTCGGGGATGGTCTTGTTCAAGGCTTGCGCGAGAATCGCCATGCCGTTGATATTGCCGAGTTTGCCCTGATCCGTGCCGAATCCCATCGCCGTATAGCGCTTCACGTGCTCGACCGACTCGAAACCTTCGCGCGCCGCAAGGAAAATATCGGCGGCGGATACATCGTTTTGATAGTCGATGAACTGCTTGGGACCCCGCGTCGCCAGCTCGCGGCCGCCGACGAGCCAAAGCGGCGTCAACGGTGCTTCGCTGATCTCGGCGACTTGCACGGGCGTCGGGCGTGCGACGATCAAGCCGACCGCACGCGCTGCATCCACGCCTGCATCGACGGCAAAACGAATCGCGCGAGCAAGCGTGAATTCGCCCGCGCAACCGCCCACGCTGCTCTCGGCTTGCATGGCCTTGCCGGGGACGAAACACAGTTTTTCGTCATGCCAGTGCGCCTTGCCGCCGGACTGTGCGAACAGGTGCAGGATCGGGCTCCAGCCGCCGGACATGGCGAGCAGGTCGCAAGGCAGGTCGGCTTGTTTCGCGCCAACGGTGCCGTTCGAATAAGCGTTGATTTCAACCGATGCAACCCGCAGCCTGCCCTGCGCAACCGTCACGACCGATCCGTTCAGCACCTTTACACCATAACGTTTTGCCTGAGCCTGCAGCGCGCCTTTTTCATCGGCGAGACGAGGGTCCACGACGGTCACTTGCGCGCCCGCAGCCTTCAGATCCAGTGCACATTGGTAGCCGCTGTCGTTGTTCGTGAACACCACCGCGTTACGTCCCGGCAGCACGGCGAAGCGATGCAGATACGAAGACACGGCCGACGCCAGCATCACGCCCGGAAGGTCGTTGTTGCCAAATACGATGGGGCGTTCCTGCGCGCCGGTCGCGAGAATCACGCGCTTGGCGCGAATTTTCCACATCAGTTCGCGCGTACCCTTTCTCATCGATACCGGCAGATGCTCAGTCAGACGCTGCGTGACGGTGACGAGGTTGTGGTCCTGATACCCAAACGCCGTGCTGCGGCACAGGATCTTCACATCGGGCATCTTGCGCAATTCGGCTTCGATCTTTTGCGCCCATTTCAAGCCAGGCGCACCATCGATTTCCGCGCGGCACGACAGCAGCGAGCCACCGAGTTCCGGCTGGTCATCGACGAGAAACACACGCGCGCCCGACAAAGCCGCCGCATGCGCCGCAGCAAGGCCCGAAGGACCCGCGCCGACCACGAGCACGTCGCAATGCGCGAAGCACTTGTCGTAGCGGTCGGCATCGACTTGTTCCGGCGCCTTGCCGAGACCGGCGGCGTCGCGAATCACTTCTTCGTACTTCGGCCAGAACTTGCGCGGCCACATGAAGGTCTTGTAATAGAAACCGGCGGGAATGAAACGCGCGATCTTCTGGTTCACCGCCATGCGATCGTTTTCGATGCTCGGCTTCGCGTTCACGCTCGTGGCGATTAGCCCTTGATACAACTCGATTTCCGTCGCACGCGCATTCGGCACGGTATAAGCGCCGGTCTCGAGCTGGACGACCGCATTCGGCTCGGCAACGTCGGCTGTCACAATGCCGCGCGGCCGATGGTACTTCCAGCTACGCGCGACAAAGTGCACACCATTGGCGAGCAGCGCGGACGCGAGCGTGTCGCCCTGATGGCCGTGATACGTCTTGCCGTTGAACGTGAACGTGAGCGAGATGGCGCGGTTGATGCGCCCGCCCGTGGCGAGTCGGTCTTTCTGGCTCATTTCGGTTGTCCTTCTTCTTTCGGTTCCATCACGGCGAGCGGCCGGGCGAACGTGTCGTAGCCCTGAAATTCATAGCTCACCGTGTCGCGTTGCGCCATGAACCAGCGGCGGCAGCCCTGCGCATGCATCCATTGCTCGCGATGCACGCCGCGCGGATTCTTGCGCATGA
>NZ_CAXTGZ010000053.1:0-18787 GCF_964243625.1 uncultured Caballeronia sp. | reverse complement strand
CGGGGATTCAAGATGAGCGAACTCAGCGCCGAGCTTCCGGCATTCACGAACAAGACGTTGCGAGCGGCGATCATCGACCTGGACGGCACCATGGTCGATACAGCAGACGATTTCACCGCGGCGCTGAACGGCATGCTCGCGCGCATCGGCGCGACAGCGACTGATCGCGACGAGGTGATCGGCTATATAGGAAAAGGCTCGGAGAATCTGATCCGCAGCATTCTGGCCGTGCGGTTTTCGGCGCTCGAAGCATCCACGAAATTCGAAGATGCCCTCGCGATCTATCAGATCGAGTACGCGCGCATCAACGGACAGAGCGCAACGCTTTATCCCGAAGTCGCCGAAGGGCTGAAAGCGTTGCGCGATCTCGGCTTGCCGCTCGCGTGCGTAACGAACAAGCCGCACCGGTTCGCGGTCGAATTGCTGACGAAGTTCGGCCTCGCGGAATACTTCAAGGTCGTACTCGGTGGCGACTCGGTCCCGCAGAAAAAGCCCGATCCGGCGCCCATGCTGATCGCCTGCGAACGCCTGGACGTTTTGCCGCGGGAAGCGGTTGCCATCGGCGACTCGGAGAACGATGCGCTGGCGGGCCGCGCGGCCGGAATGGCGACGCTGACGGTGCCTTACGGCTACAACCACGGCAAACCCGTGCACCTCGTGAAATCCGATGGTATAGTTTCTTCCCTGCTGGCTGCCGCACAGGCAATAGCAGCAACCATGGCCGCGCCCGAAGCACCCGGCGCGACAACATTGACTGACTAGCTTAATCCCTCATGTTTCTGAACAAAAAACGGAGTCTGAGCAGCATCGACCGGGGAGCCTGGCCCTGGCGTCGCTGGTCGCGCTAACCTCGCCTGAGGTCCGCTGAAGCTCGTCTTCAGCACCGTTTTTTGTTTCGCTGCGCACTCCGCGCGCCGATCCCGCTGACTTGCCTTACCTTTGATGCCCGGCTTGATGCGCATCATTCGCTGCGCCCGATTGTGTCGTGAGTGTCTCGAGTCCACACGGTTCCCGTGAACGGCCCCGAGCCCTGATAATCGGACATGCAGTGCGTGAAGCCCCGGCCGACGCACAAACCCAAGCGGGTTAAGCGCCGCGCGGTGAATTTTTCCGCAGCGCCCAGTATGTGCTCGATGTCGCAAAACCCAACAAGCGACACGCAAAGGATCAGAACATGACCGAACTCGAATTCCAATCGCTGGCGAATGAAGGCTTTAACCGCATTCCGCTGATTGCCGAGGCGCTCGCCGACCTCGAAACGCCGCTTTCGCTTTATCTCAAACTCGCTCAGACCGAGCGCAATGGCGCCAACTCCTTCCTGCTGGAATCCGTGGTCGGCGGCGAGCGCTTTGGCCGCTATTCGTTTATCGGCTTGCCGGCACGCACGATGATTCGCGTGCAGAACGGCGTGTCGGAAGTGGTGAAGGATGGTCAGGTAATCGAAACGAGCGAAGTTGATCCGCTGACGTTCATCGAAACATTCCAGAAGCGGTTCAAGATTGCGCAACGCCCGGGATTGCCGCGCTTTTGCGGTGGTCTGGCAGGGTACTTCGGCTACGACGCCGTGCGTTATATCGAGAAAAAGCTGGCGCACTCGGCGCCGCGCGACGATCTCGGCCTGCCCGATATCCAGTTGCTGCTGACCGAGGAAATGGCGGTCATCGACAACCTCGCCGGCAAGCTCTATCTGATTGTCTACGCCGATCCGACCGTGCCGGAGGCTTACACGAAAGCCAGGCAGCGCCTGCGCGAACTGCGTGCGCGTTTGCGTACGACCGTGCAGCCGCCAGTGACGTCGGCGAGCGTGCGTACGGAGACGTATCGGGAGTTTGCGAAAGAGGACTACCTGAACGCCGTGCGCAAGGCCAAGGAATACATCGCGGCGGGCGAGTTGATGCAGGTTCAGGTCGGCCAGCGCCTCGTGAAGCCGTTTCGCGATAATCCGCTTTCGCTGTATCGCGCGTTGCGGTCGCTGAATCCGTCGCCGTACATGTACTACTACAACTTCGGCGGTGAATTTCATGTGGTCGGGGCATCGCCGGAAATCCTGGTGCGCCAGGAAAAGCGTGGCGACGAACGTATCGTCACCATTCGTCCGCTCGCCGGCACACGGCCGCGCGGCAACACGCCCGAGCGCGACGCCGAACTCGCCACCGAATTGCTGAACGATCCAAAGGAAGTCGCCGAACACGTGATGTTGATCGATCTGGCGCGAAACGATGTCGGCCGGATTGCGCAAACGGGTTCGGTGGTCGTGACGGACAAACTGGCGATCGAAAAGTATTCGCACGTTCAGCACATCGTCAGTTCGGTGGAAGGCAAGCTGAAGCCCGGCACGACGAACTTCGACGTGCTGCGCGCGACCTTCCCGGCCGGCACGCTTTCGGGCGCACCGAAAGTGCGGGCGATGGAAATCATCGATGAACTGGAGCCAGTGAAGCGCGGCCTGTACGGCGGCGCTTGCGGGTATTTGTCGTTCACGGGCGAGATGGATCTCGCCATCGCGATTCGCACGGGCCTGATCCACAAGGGTAATTTGTATGTGCAGGCCGCCGCCGGCGTGGTCGCGGATTCGGTGCCCGAGTCCGAATGGCAGGAGACGGAGAACAAGGCGCGTGCAGTTTTGCGCGCCGCCGAGCAAGTGCAAGACGGCCTCGATAGCGACTTCTGATCCGGAGAAAGACCATGCTGCTGATGATCGACAACTACGATTCGTTCACCTATAACCTGGTTCAGTATTTCGGCGAACTGGGCGAAGACGTGCGGACGTTCCGCAACGACGAAATCACCCTTAGTGAAATCGCGAAACTCAATCCCGAACGGATCTGCCTTTCGCCGGGGCCGAGCAATCCGCAACATGCGGGCATTACGCTCGACGTGTTGCGCGAATTTTCCGGCCAGATCCCCATTCTTGGCGTGTGTCTTGGCCATCAGGCTATTGGAGAGGCATTCGGCGGACGGGTCGTGCGCGCGCAAACCATCATGCACGGCAAGGTCAGCACGATCGAAACCGATTGCCGCGGCGTATTTGCCGACCTGCCCAAGCATTTCAGCGTGACGCGGTATCACTCGCTGGCAATCGAGCGTGAATCGCTGCCGGACTGCCTGGAAGTATCTGCGTGGACGCCCGATGGCGAAATCATGGGCGTGCGTCACAAGGAACTTGCGGTCGAAGGCGTTCAGTTCCACCCCGAATCGATCCTGTCCGAGCATGGCCACGCGCTGCTCGAGAACTTCGTTAAAAGCTCGAAGCAGGGCGAACGCGTGTGAACCGGGATCAGAACATGACTATTACGGCCCAGGAAGCGCTGCAACGGACCATCGAGCATCGTGAAATTTTCCACGATGAGATGCTCCACCTCATGCGCATGATCATGCGCGGCGAGATGTCGCCGGTGATGTCCGCCGCGATCATCACGGGATTGCGCGTGAAGAAGGAAACCATCGGCGAAATCGCAGCGGCGGCAACCGTCATGCGCGAATTCGCCAATCATGTGACGGTGCCGGACAGCGATAACCTCGTGGATATCGTCGGTACGGGCGGCGATGGCTCGCACACGTTCAACATCTCGACGGCAACCATGTTCGTTACCTCGGCCGCCGGCGCGAAGGTTGCGAAGCACGGGAATCGCGGGGTATCGAGTAAATCGGGCAGCGCGGACGTGCTCGAAGCGCTCGGCGTGAATATCGATTTGAAACCGCAGCAGGTCGCACAATCCATCGCCGAAACAGGCATGGGTTTCATGTTCGCGCCGAACCATCATCCGGCGATGAAAAACATCGCCGCCGTGCGACGTGAGCTCGGCGTGCGGACCATCTTCAACATTCTTGGCCCGCTGACCAACCCGGCAGGCGCGCCGAATCAGTTGATGGGCGTGTTTCATGAAGACCTCGTCGGCATCCAGGTTCGCGTGATGCAGCGCCTTGGCGCAAAGCACGTGCTGGTTGTGTACGGCAAGGACGGCATGGACGAAGTCTCGCTGGGAGCCGCGACGGTTGTCGGCGAACTGCGCGATGGGCAAGTCCGCGAATACGAGATTCATCCGGAAGATTTCGGCTTGCAGATGGTGTCGAACCGAACGCTCAAAGTGGCCGACGCGCAGGAATCGAAGACCATGCTGCTCGGCGCGCTCAATAACAAGCCGTGCGTGGCGCGCGAAATCGTCACGCTGAACGCAGGAACGGCGCTTTATGCCGCGAACGTCGTGGAATCGATCGAGGACGGCATGCGCCTCGCGAAAGAAGTGATCGCGAGCGGCCAGGCGCGCGAGAAAGTCGATGAACTCGTGCGCTTCACGCAGCAATTCGCCAAATAACGGAATCCGATATGAGTGACATTCTCGACCGCATCATCCAGGTCAAGCGCGACGAAATCCGCGTTTCACAAGAAAGCATTTCGGTGGAGGCGCTGCGTTTGCAAGCGAGCACGCGCGACTCGCGCGACTTCGTCGGCGCCTTGCGTGCGAAGCATGCTGAAGGTAAAGCGGCGGTGATTGCCGAGGTGAAGAAAGCGAGTCCGTCCAAGGGCGTACTACGCGAAAACTTCGTCCCCGCCGATATCGCCAGGTCGTATGAACGTGGCGGCGCCGCGTGTCTGTCGGTGCTGACCGATGTGCAGTTCTTCAAGGGCAGCGTCGCGTATCTTGAGGAAGCGCGCGCCGCGTGCAGCTTGCCGGTCCTGCGCAAGGACTTCATCGTCGATCCGTATCAGATCCTCGAAGCCCGCGCGATGGGCGCCGATTGCATCTTGCTGATCGCCGCTGCGCTTCTGCCCGAACAAATGCGTGACCTCGAAGCCTATGCCCATTCACTGGGCCTCGCGGTGCTTGTCGAGGTTCACGATGAGAATGAGCTTGTGCAGGCGCTAACGCTGAAAACGCCGCTTATCGGCATCAACAACCGGAACCTCCGCACATTCCAGACGTCGATAGATACAACCATCGGCATGCTGGAAATGGTGCCGGAAGAGCGCATTGTGGTGACCGAATCCGGAATCCTGTCGCGCGTGGATGTCGAACGGCTCCAGGCAATGGACGTGCAAACGTTCCTTGTCGGCGAAGCGTTCATGCGCGCCGACGATCCCGGCACCGAACTTGCGCGAATGTTCTTCTGACGCTGTTGCACGGAGTTTATTTTGGGTATTGAACGTGAGATCAAGCTGGCGCTGCCGACATCGGACCACGAAGAGATCGCAAGGGATCTGACGAAGCGAACGGGCCAGGAAGGCCGGAAGATTCACCTGACGAACGTCTACTTCGACACCGCTGACCGCGCGCTCGCCAAAGCAAAGAGCGCTGTGCGGCTGCGCGGCGCACCGGATCAATGGCTGCAGACGTACAAGACCGCAGGTGAGTCGAGTGGCGGCATGCATAACCGGCACGAATGGGAAATGCCGGTTGCGGGCGAAGCGCTGGAGATCGACAAGCTGCTCGAACTTTGCGACGACGAACACGCGCGCAACGCTCTGCGTGACGCCGCGCCTGAGTTGAACGCCCTCTTCCGTACGGACTTTGACCGCGTGATATGGAACGTCGATATCGATGGCGCGACAATCGAAGCCGCGCTAGATCTTGGCGAAGTCGTAACGGATATCGATGGCGAGCGCCGCACCACGCCCATCAGCGAACTGGAACTCGAACTCAAATCCGGCGACGAAGCCGGAATGACCAACCTCGCCGCCCAGATGCGTGGCGCGTTTCTCTACCTCCAGCCTGAAGATGCGAGCAAGGCGCGCCGTGGTTACGAATTGTGCGAGCCAAAGGCGGAAGGTTCGAACGGTGGCGTGAAATGAACCAGGCGTCGTTGTTCGAGGCCGAAGGCGCTTCGGAAAGTCATCCGTTCACAACGCTTGAGAGCCAGTTCAATGCATTGCCGGCCGATTGGCGCAAGCACCTGAAGGCGTTCATCGAAAGTCCGCATTACGGCGCGTTGTGCGCGTTCGTCGACAATGAGCGCGCCGCCGGCAAGACCGTGTATCCCGCCGATGTCTTTCGCGCCTTGCGTCTGACCAGTCCCGCCGACGTCAAAGTGGTGATTCTCGGACAAGATCCGTATCACGGCGAAGACCGTGGCGCACCGCAGGCTCATGGCCTCGCGTTTTCGGTTCCGGCGCCGGTCCGTCCGCCGCCGTCGTTGCGCAACATCTTCAAGGAAATCAACGCGAGCCTCGGTTTTGCCGCGCCGAATCACGGTTGTCTCGACGCGTGGGCGCAGCAAGGCGTGCTGTTGCTGAACACATCGCTGACCGTGGAACGCGATAAAGCCGGCAGCCACGCCAAACGGGGCTGGGAACATTGCACCGACACGCTGATCCACGAGCTTGCGATGCGGCACGAACATCTCGTGTTCATGCTTTGGGGCGCGCATGCGCAGGCGAAACGCGGATTGATCGCGTCTGCCGTGGCAGCGGGAAAAGCGCATTGCGTGCTCGAGGCGCCGCATCCGTCGCCGTTATCGGCACATCGCGGGTTTTTGGGCTGTGGGCATTTCGCGTCGGCGAATGCTTACCTGGAAGAAAATGGACGGCCGGCCATCGACTGGCGTTTGCCTGATCTGCCAAACTGAAGCGCCAAGAAAAAGCCCGCCGTGTCTATCAAACACACGGCGGGCTTTTTTAAAGCTGAAGCAACTTACAGTGCAGCGATCGAATCCCGAGCCGTAGCCAACGCGGCGCCGGCAGCGTCCGGACCCATTGCCAGGCCTTCAGCGAACACGAAGCTGACATCGGTCATGCCGAGGAACCCGAGGAACGACTTCAGATAAGGCGTTTGCGAATCGTTCGGCGTGCCGCTGTACTTGCCGCCACGTGCCGACACAACGATCACCTTCTTGCCCGTCACGAGGCCCTCCGGGCCGTTCGCGCCGTATTTGAACGTAATGCCGGCGCGTGCGATCCAGTCGAAGTAAGCCTTCAGTTGCGATGAAATGCCGAAGTTGTACATCGGTGCTGCGATCACAACGATGTCAGCCGATTGCAATTCGGCGATCAGCGCTTCGCTCTTTGCATGAATGGCGTTTTGCTCGGCGGTGCGGGCATCGGCCGGCGTGAAGAACGCGCCTAGCGTGGCGTCGTCGAGATGCGGGAGGTTATCGGCGAGAAGGTTGCGAACCACGAGCTTCGCGCCAGCATGCGATTGCAGCAGCTTGGCCGCGACTTCGTCGGCGAGCAACGTGGACTGGGCGCCTTGCGAGCGGGCAGCGGAATTGATTTGAAGAATGGTCGTCATGATGACTCCTGTCCCTTGGTTGAGTGCGAGCGCGAAAACGCTCTGACAGGACGCATTCTTCGTGGTTAATCGATCGGGAAAAAGCTGTGCACCCATGACGGATCGTTGCACTGATAGAACAATCCGCCTTTTGGCCGCTATTGCTGCATCAACCTTTCAGCCAGCGTTCACGCCATTGCTTCGTCTGAGCGCTGGAATCGGCCGTGGAAAGCACGTAACGGGACACGTCCGGCGCGTCGAGTTTCACCTGCGTCACGCGCAATTCATCGCGACGGAATGCGTGAACTTCAACCTTCGCGCCGGGCAGATAACGCGAAAGCAGTGAATCGAGATTGGAACCCGTGACGCGCAGACCATCGATTGCAACCAGCACATCTCCCGCCGATAACCCCGCCTTCTGCGCCGCACTGTTCTCGTGGATGGCCGCAAGCACGCAATCCGCGCCGCCGCGAACGCGTGCGCCAAGCGACGGCTTGCCTGCCGTGCCGTTCGTGGCGATATCGGCGGCGAGCTTGATGCCGAACGGTTCCAGCAAGGTCTCCAGCGGCAGATCGCGCGTGCCGTGCACGCCCTCGCGGAAGAGCTTCCTCAGATCGGCGCCGGTGGCTTCGGCAAACAGCGCTTCGACTTCGCTCTCTTCAATGCCGCGCGCCCGGCCGTTGTAGAAATCGCGGCCGTAGCGCTGCCACAGCAGACGCATCACGTCGTCGAGCGACTTCTTGCCTTCGGTCTGCGCGCGAATCGACAGATCGAAAGCGAGCGCGACAAGCGAGCCCTTCTGGTAATAACTGACGATGGCGTTCGCCGCGTTCTCATCCTGCCGATAATATTTGACCCAGGCATCGAACGAGCTTTCCGCTACGGTTTGCTTCAACCGTCCCGAGCCGCGCAACACGCCGCCGATCGTCTTGCCTAGCAGCGCAAAATAATCGCTTGCGCTGATCGAGCCGGTGCGCACGAGTATCAGGTCGTCGTAGTACGACGTGAACCCTTCGAACAGCCACAGCAACGACGTGTAATTTTCCTGCGATAAATCGTATGGCGCGAACGCTGCAGGTTTGATGCGCTTCACGTTCCACGTATGAAAATATTCGTGACTGCACAGCCCCAGATACGTCCTGTATCCATCGGTCATCTCCGGCCGTCCGGTGACGGGAAGGTCCGCGCGATTGCAGATCAACGCGGTCGATGCACGATGTTCCAGCCCGCCATAACCATCGCCGACGGCAACGGTCATGAACACATAACGATCGATAGGCGCCTTCTTCGTGCGCGGCTCGAAGAGCGCAATTTGAGACTCGCAGATGCGCTTGAGATCGGTTTCGAGACGCTGCATATCGAGCGCGGTCACGCGGCCCGAAATCACGATGTCGTGCTTCGCGCCGTGAGCATTGAAGGAACCGAGCGCGAACTCGCCGAGCGTCACGGGATGATCGATCAGCGCGTCGTAATTCGGCGCTTCGTACGCGCCAAAGCCATAGCGCTTCGTGCCGCGCGCTTCCGGCAACGCCGTGGCGACGCGCCAGCTTGCATACTGCGCGCCCGAAGGCTTCTGAATATCCACGATGCACGGCGCATCCGCCTGCCCTTCCACGGCCAGGAACACGCTCGTGCCGTTGAAGAAGCCGATGGTGTCATCCAGATGCGCCGCTCGCACCGACAAATCCCAGCCGTAGACCTCGTAACGCAGCGTGATCGGGCCGTCGTGCGGCGCGGTTTGCCATGCGTGTTTGTCGGTCTTCTCGATGCCGATCTTCCGTCCCGCTGCGTTGAACGCCTGCAGCGTCACGATATTGCGCGCGAATTCGCGAATCATGTAGCTGCCCGGAATCCACACGGGCAGCACGAAGCGCTGGCCGGCCGGATCGGGTTGTGCAACGGTCAACGTCACTTCGAACACATGCGCTGCGGGATTTTTTGGAACGATGGTGTATCGGATGGCGTTCATGCTTCGAGGTCCTTTCTTCTTATCGCCGGCGAGGCTGGCGTTGGATGCCTGTTTGAAAGCGAAAGAGGCGCATCGCGCGCCTCCTTTCGTGGATCGGCCGCTAGGTTCAGCGAACCGCCGACAATTCCTTTTCCAGCCGGTCAGCCGGAATGGCGCCTGGGAGACGGCGTCCATCGGCGAGGAAAACCGTAGGCGTGCCGGTCACGTTCATCGACTGGCCGAGCTTCAGGTTTTTGTCGATGGCGGTCGTATCGCAACTTGCCGAAGCGGTCGGCGCGCTGTGGTCGAGCATCCAGCCTTCCCATGCGTTCGAGCGATCCTTCGAGCACCAGATGGACTTGGACTTGGACGTAGAATCCGGCGATAAAACCGGGTACAGGAACGTGTAGACGGTGACGTTATCCACGGATTTCAGCGTGGTTTCGAGCTGCTTGCAATATGGGCAGTTCGGGTCCGAAAACACCGCGATCTTGCGTGCGCCGGTGCCCTTCACGACCTTCACGGCGTTCTCGAACGGCAGCTTCGCAAAGTCGATCTTGTTGGTTTCGGCGAGACGCGCTTCGGTGAGATTCGTGCGCGTGCGGGTATCGACGAGATCGCCCATCAGCAAGTAATTGCCGGTCGCGTCCGTATAGACGATCTGCGCGCCGAGGTTCACCTCGTACAGGCCCGGAACGGGCGACTTCTGGATGCTCTTGATATCGGCGTCGCCAATACGCGACTGCAGCGTGGACTTGATCTTGTCGGTGGTCTGATCGGCCTGGGCCGCGATGCCGATGCCAAACACCGCTGCCAGCGTGGCGGCAGCGACCAGAGCGCGGCGAAGAGTGATTTTCATTCGGATTCCTGTGATGCTGAAAAAGTGAATAGGTCTTTAGCCAAGCGCAGCTGAAACGAGCCAGCGCTTGATCTGCGGCTGCGCGCCAACGAGCGCCATGCCCGTATTGCGCACCGCGCTTGCAAGCGTGCCGGGCACGGCAAAGAGTCGTTGCAGGCCATCGCACGCGATGGTCAGTTTTTGAATGTCCTCGCGGCGGGCGCGTTCGTATCGGCGGAGTAAAACCGGATCGCCCGCTGAACGGAAGGCTTCCTTGCCGGCGAGTGTATCCGCGAGCGCGGCGACATCGCGCAAGCCCAGATTCATGCCCTGTCCCGCAAGCGGATGAATCAGGTGTGCAGCGTCACCGACCAGCGCCACACGCGGCCCGACCAGACGATCCACCGTTTGCAGCGCAAGCGGGAAACCGTGCGCCGGCGTCACGCATTCCAGCGTGCCGAGCATGTTTTGCGTGGCTTTCTCGACTTCGGCCGCGAGTTGCTCGGGATCGAGCTTCAGCAGGGCATCGGCATGATCGGCTTTCGCGGACCAGACAAGCGACACGTAATCGCCCGGCAACGGCAACAGCGCGATGATTTCGCCGTCGCGGAACCATTGGTATGCAGTTTCGGCGTGCGGTTTCTCGCACTTGAAATTCGCGACCACGCCGGTCTGCCGATATTCCCTCCGATGCATCTTCGCGCCCGTCTGCGCACGCACCCAGGAGTGCGCACCGTCGGCGCCGACCACGAGATCGGCTTCGAGCGTGTCGCCGTTGGCGAGCGTGAGGTGCGCGGCGTCATCGTGAATCACGAGGCCCTGCGCGCGCGAATCGATCCACGTGAGGTTCGGCTGGAAACGCAGCGCGGCATCGAGCGAACGTTCGATCAGCGACGACTCCGCAATCCACGCCAGTTGCGGCACGGCGGCCTGGAACGCGGAAAAGTGCAGTTCGGCGAAGGCATCGCCGAAAACCCGCATGTCCAGCACCGGCCCGAGCTTTTCACGCTCGAGCGCCTGCCAGACGCGCAAGCGTTCGAGCAACGCCTGCGAACTCGACGAAAGCGCGTAGATTCGCGAATCGAAGCTGCCGGCGGCGGGCGGCGGTGCGGCCGGCGTTGCAAGCAATGCCGTGCGCAAGCCGGATTGCGTCAGCGCGAGCGCCGCCGTCTTACCGACCAGGCCGCCGCCAACCACGACCGCGTGGAAATTTCGAGAGTGGAAAGTCATGCGGGCATTATAGCCGCGGGGGTATTTCGAGATTTGATGCGCAACACGGTGTTTCGACCGTGGATCCCCGCGCGCCCAGCGTGCCGGGCCAGAGCGGTACAATATGGGTTTGTCCGGCCCGCAAGACGTGGCCGCCCGCTGCACAGCGAAATGCAGCGTTGACCCACGCGGCGCACGCCGTTTCACCAGTTCGAAGGATCCCATGAGCCTCCAATGCGGCATCGTCGGCTTGCCCAACGTCGGCAAGTCCACACTGTTCAATGCACTGACCAAGGCCGGCATCGCCGCCGAAAACTACCCGTTCTGCACGATCGAGCCGAACGTCGGCGTGGTCGAAGTACCCGATCCTCGTCTCGCCGCCCTGTCCGACATCGTCAAGCCCGAGCGCGTGGTGCCGGCGATCGTTGAATTCGTCGATATTGCCGGCCTCGTTGCCGGTGCGAGCAAGGGCGAAGGTCTCGGCAACAAGTTCCTCGCGAACATCCGCGAAACCGATGCGATCACGCATGTGGTCCGCTGCTTCGAAGACGAGAACGTGATTCACGTCGCGAACAAGATCGACCCGCTGGCGGATATCGAAGTCATCAACACCGAACTGGCGCTGGCGGATTTGTCGACGGTGGAGAAGGCGCATCATCGTTATGCGAAATCGGCGCGTTCCGGCAACGACAAGGAAGCGGCGAAGCTTGTGCCCCTGCTCGAAAAGATCCAGGCGCAGCTCGACCAGGCGAAGCCCGTGCGCGGCCTGGACCTGAGCGAGGACGAACTCCTGCTGATCAAGCCGCTGTGCCTGATCACGGCCAAGCCGACCATGTACGTGGCGAACGTGAAGGACGACGGCTTCGAGAACAATCCGCATCTGGACGCGGTGCGCAAGTACGCGGAAGCCGAAAAATCGCCGGTGGTGGCCGTCTGCGCGGCGATCGAAGCGGAAATCGCCGATCTCGACGACGCCGACAAGCAAGAGTTTCTCGCCGATATCGGCATGGACGAGCCGGGCCTCGACCGCGTGATTCGCGCGGGCTACACGCTGCTGGGATTGCAGACGTATTTCACGGCAGGCGTGAAGGAAGTGCGGGCGTGGACGATTCATATCGGCGATACGGCCCCCCAGGCCGCGGGCGCGATCCATACGGACTTCGAGCGCGGCTTCATTCGCGCACAGACCATTGCGTTCGATGATTTCATCGCGTTCAAAGGCGAACAGGGCGCGAAGGAAGCCGGGAAGATGCGGGCCGAAGGGAAGGAATATGTGGTCCACGACGGCGATGTGATGAATTTCTTGTTTAACGTGTGATTTAACGATTTTCCGTCCGTACTCGTTCCGAAAAGCGGGGTCCCTGGTAGAGGGATCCCGCTTTTTTCATCTCCCGATGCCGCCGGAAAGAGAGCGGGTAGCATCCTCGCGGACCATTTTCCTGAAGCCAGGAAAATGATCATTGGCGTCTGGAGTTTCAGCCGCCATTACCGCGGAACGTGCTTCCGGCACAGCGGCGCAGCGGTCTGGCGCTGAATCGCCGGACTCCACGCCGACCACCGGTATCCATCGAAGTACAATGTCGGCACGTTCCTGCTCCCTTGGGACACGCATCGTCGCGTATTGAATCGAGGTGCATCGCTGCAGCGGCTTGAAACGCCAGCCGCCGTCAGCCGAAGCCAGCCTCGAAAAGCAAAACCCCGAAAACCTCAAGACAACCGAATCCGCAAATGGCCCAATACGTCTTCACCATGAACCGCGTCGGCAAGATCGTGCCGCCGAAACGCCAGATCCTGAAGGACATCTCGCTGTCGTTCTTCCCGGGCGCCAAGATTGGCCTGCTCGGCCTGAACGGCTCGGGTAAATCGACGCTGATCCGCATCATGGCGGGCGTCGACAAGGAAATCGAAGGCGAAGCCACGCCGATGCCGAACCTGAACATCGGCTACTTGCCGCAGGAACCGCAACTCGACCCGCAGCAAACCGTGAGAGAAGCAGTCGAAGACGGTCTCGGCGACGTCTTCACCGCGCAAAAGAAACTGGACGACATCTACGCGGCCTACGCTGAGCCCGACGCCGATTTCGACGCCCTCGCCGCCGAGCAAGCCAAATACGAAGCCATCCTCGCAACGAGCGACGGCGGCACGCCCGAGCAACAGCTCGAAGTCGCCGCCGACGCGCTGCGTCTCCCCGCGTGGGACGCGAAGATCGAACATTTGTCCGGCGGTGAAAAACGCCGCGTGGCGCTCTGCAAGTTGTTACTGCAAAAGCCCGACATGCTGCTGCTCGATGAACCGACCAACCACCTGGATGCAGAATCCGTCGATTGGCTCGAGCAATTCCTGACGCGTTATCCAGGCACGGTCGTCGCCGTGACCCACGATCGCTATTTCCTCGATAACGCCGCCGAATGGATTCTCGAACTCGACCGCGGCCACGGCATTCCGTGGAAGGGCAATTACAGCAGTTGGCTCGACCAGAAGCAGGACCGGCTGAAGCAGGAAGAATCGTCGGAATCGGCGCGTCAGAAAGCGCTGAAGAAGGAACTGGAATGGGTGCGCCAGAACCCGAAGGGACGTCAGGCGAAATCGAAGGCGCGTATAGCGCGGTTCGAGGAACTCAACAGCCAGGAATACCAGAAGCGCAATGAAACGCAGGAAATCTTCATCCCGGTCGGCGATCGTCTGGGCAATGAAGTGATCGAATTCAAGAACGTCAGCAAGGCATATGGCGACCGTTTGTTGATCGATAACCTCAACATGAAGATCCCGGCGGGTGCGATTGTCGGAATAATCGGGCCAAATGGCGCAGGGAAGTCGACATTGTTCCGCATGCTCACGGGTAAGGAGCAGCCGGATTCGGGCGAGATCGTGACCGGCCCGACCGTGAAGCTGGCTTACGTGGATCAAAGTCGCGACGCGCTCAATGGCAACAAGACCGTGTTCGAAGAAATTTCGGGCGGTGCGGATGTGCTGACCGTGGGCAAGTATGAAACGCCGTCGCGGGCGTATATTGGCCGGTTCAACTTCAAGGGCGGCGACCAGCAGAAGACGGTCGGCGCGTTGTCAGGTGGTGAGCGTGGCCGGTTGCATCTGGCAAAGACGCTGATTGAAGGCGGCAACGTATTGCTGCTGGATGAACCGTCGAACGACCTGGACGTTGAAACGCTGCGTGCGCTGGAAGACGCGTTGTTGGAATTCGCAGGATCGGTGCTCGTGATCTCGCACGATCGCTGGTTCCTTGACCGCATCGCAACGCACATCATCGCGTTCGAAGGCGATTCGCAAGTGACGTTCTTTGATGGCAACTATCAAGAATACGAAGCCGACAAGCGCAATCGTCTCGGTGACGAAGCCGCGAAACCGAAGCGCCTGCGCTACAAGCCGATCATCCGCTAAACGCGGCAGATCGAGAATAACGACCAACAACGCATCGGCTCGCCGCCCGTGCGCGGCTTGATTTGGAGACATCGGGATGGCGGGTTCGAAGGCGCAGCGCGTGGTGCTGTGGGCGGGCGCGGTGATCGTGATTCTGCTGCTCGCGGCGGGCGGCGGCTGGCTGTACGTCATGCACGAGATGAAGGCCCGTGTCGTGGAAGCGCTCGGGCCGCTCGGATCAGTCGAAGATGTCGATGTCGGTTACTCGCGGATCACGCTCAGCCGTCTGCGTTTGCGCGGTCCGAAGGGCTGGCCCACGGAAGACGCATTGCGTGCCGAACGCGTGACGCTCAACGTCGATATGCGCTCCGTGCTGACCAGCACGCTGCATCTGCGTCACATCACGGTCGATGGCTTTTATCTCTCGGTAGCGCGTTTTCCGGACGGCCGTGTCGACCTGCTTCCCAACCTCAAGCAGTCCACGCGCGAGGCGCAAGCCAGTTCAACCGAAGCCGCCGAGCATGCGCGCGAAGACCGCCTGATCGATCATGTCTCGTTCGAGCGCGGCGCCATGGAATTCTTCGATGAATCGGTGCAACAGCCGCCGTATCGGATCCTGATTTCAAATGCCCGCGCAACAGTTGACAACTTGCATCTCCCCGCGCTCACGGAGCCGACCAAGCTCGACATGACCGGCTCGATCAAAGGGCAGTCGCACACGGGAACGGTTGCGTTCAACGGCTGGATGAAGATTGCGAACAAGGATTCGCAGACGCATACGACCTTGCGTAATGTCGATATCGCCACGCTCGATCCGTATCTGATGAAAAAGGCCGGCGCGCGCACCACGGTGACCGGCGGCACGATCGATCTCACGCTCGACGCCACCGTGCAGAATTACACGATCCACGCGCCGGGATCGGTGCTGCTGAACCATTTGCAGTTATCGGATAACGGGAATCCGCTCGACACGTTCCTCTCCATCCCCACGAAGATCGCAATCGCGGCGTTGAAGAATCACGATCAGATCAAGCTCGACTTCGAACTCGATGGCAACCTGCGCGATCCGAAGTTTTCGCTCAACGAAAGCCTGACGAAGAAACTCGCAGCAGGTTTCGCGAAGGCGCTTGGCGTGAATGCAGAAGGCGTCGCCAGGAACGCGGGGGGTGTAGTCAAGAACATTGGCGACGCGCTGAAGAATTTGTTCGGGAAATGATCAGACTGGCAAGCCGAGCGCTCGCAGACGCGCTTCGGTCTGCTCCGCGTTCGTGTGATGCACGGCGTTCCAGCCAAGCGCGGTCGCGGCGGCGATGTTCTTCGCGTTATCGTCGATGAAAACGACTTCCTGCGGTTGAATGCCCGGAAAATGCCGGTCGATTTCCTTCCACATCAACGCGAAAATCGCCGGATCGGGCTTCGCAACCAGCACGCGTCCCGATACCACCACTTCCCGAAAACGCTGCAGCACCGGAAAACGCTCCCACGCCCACGGGAAGGTTTCCGCCGACCAGTTGGTCAGCCCGAACAGCGGAATATCCGCCGCTTCCAGCTTGTCCACCAACGCTACGCCGTCTTCCAGCACGCCCGCCACCATCTCCTGCCAGCGCTCGTAGAACGCGCGGATCAGCGCCTCATGCTCGGGAAACTTGGCAATCAGCTCGGCGTTGCCGTCAGCGATGGTCTGCCCTGCGTCCTGCTGCAGCACCCAGTCCATGTGCACGACGTTGTCCATGAACCAGCGCCGCTCAGCCGCATCCGGAATCAGGCGGCTATACACGTAGTCGGGATTCCAGTCGATCAGCACGCCGCCGAAATCGAACACCACTGCCTTGATCGCCATGCGCTTTGAGCTCCGTTAAATAGCCTGCGTGCGTTTTTCGAGCCACGTTTTTGCCGCGCCGGAAACATGCGGCGAAACGCGTTCAAGCACAGTTGCGTGATAGTCGTTGAGCCACGCGCGTTCGTCGTCGCGCAGCAAGGTGAGGTCGATGCAGCGTGTATCGATCGGACACAAAGTTAGCGTTTCGAACTTGAGGAAATCGCCGAATTCGGTTTTGCCGGCGGCTTCGTTCATCACCAGGTTTTCAATGCGAATGCCCCATTTCCCTGGCCGATAAAGCCCCGGCTCAATCGACGTGATCATGCCTTCTTCCATCGCCGTGAAAGGCTCCGCCGGCGCGTAGTGCGAGATGACCTGCGGACCTTCGTGCACGTTCAGGAAGTAGCCCACGCCATGTCCGGTTCCATGGCCATAGTCCGCGCCCGCTTCCCAGATGGGCGCGCGGGCGATGGCATCGAGCATCGGCGAACGGATGCCGCGCGGGAAACGGGCGCGCGACAACGCGATCGTCCCTTTGAGCACGACGGTGAAATCGCGCTTGTGCTCGGCGGTGATCTTGCCGATGGGCACCACGCGCGTGATATCCGTCGTACCGCTCAGGTACTGCCCGCCTGAATCGATGAGCAACAAACCGTTGCCTTCGATCACCGAATGCGAGTCATCGGTGGCGCGGTAATGCGGCATCGCGCCGTTTGCGTTGAACCCGGCAATGGTCGCAAAACTCAGCGTGACGAAACCCGGGCGGCGAGCGCGCGCGGCCGTCAGTTTTTCATCGATGGTCAGTTCCGTGATCGTCTTGCGCCCGAGCGCGTCTTCGAACCATGCGAAAAACTCGGCAAGGGCCGCGCCGTCCTGTTCCATGGTGGCGCGAATGTTGACGGCATCGGCGGCCGTCTTGCGCGACTTGGCGAAGGTCGACGGATTCACCGACTCCACGATCTTCACTTTCGCCGGCACTTTCTCGAGCGAGCCGAACGTGACGCGGCGCGGATCGACGAGCAACGTGGAGCCTGCCGGCAACGCGGCAAGCGCATAGCCGGTTTTGGCGTACGGCTCGACATACACGTTGTCTTTCAGCAGCGACGCTTTCAACTCGGCTGGGATTTTTCCATCGCCGACGAACAATGCCGCGTCATCCAGCCCGATCAACGCATGCGCGACGAACACAGGGTTGTAGGTGACGTCGGCGCCGCGCAGGTTGAAAAGCCACGCGAGGTCGTCGAGGGTGGAAATGAAATGCCATTGCGCGCCTTTCTCGCGCATCACACGGCGAACATCGGCTAATTTATCCGCGCGGGACACGCTCGATTGGGGCGCAACGTGCTCATAAACGCTGTCCGACGGCAAACCCGGCCGCTCCGGCCAGACGGCATCGAGCAGATCCAGATCCGTGCGCAACACGATCCCGCGCGCTGTCAGGGCGTCCTTCAGCGTGCGTGCGGCGGCTACGCCGAGCACGGTGCCGTCGACGGAAACCGTATCGCCCGCCGCAACATTTTCGGCAAGCCAGTCCACGTGCGGCGCCGACTGCTGGCCGGCCATCATCTTCACAAGCGTGATGCCGGTGCCGGCGAGTTGCGCTTCAGCTTGCGTCCAGTAGCGGCTATCGGCCCAGACGCCGGCGAAATCGGGCGTCACGACCAGCGTTCCCGCCGACCCGGTGAATCCCGACAGCCACTGCCGCGCCTGCCAGCGCTCGGGCAAGTATTCCGAGATATGCGGATCCGACGACGGCACCAGCACGGCGGCCAGCGCCTCGCGCGCCATGACACCGCGCAGCAACTCGATTCGCCGGGCGAAGGTCTCGGCATTGGGGGAAATCAGTCGATCGTTCATGGAGTCACCTGCAGAAATTATTTAACGCCGCGCCGCCAGCCCGGCTGCGACGCTCACCGCGACGAGCGCGACCAGCGCGCACGCCAGCCACTCGAGCGAATCGCCATCGTGAAAAGCGCCAGTGACGTTGCCCAACATCTTCGCGACGACTGCGCCAAGGACGGCGGCAGCCAGGGCCAGCCAGAAACGGCCGGCGCGTTTTGCGCCCGACCGGCGCAAGGGATGCAGCCACCAGCCCGCCAATCCGATCACGAGTCCGAGAAAAACGATGCCAAACCAACCCATCAGGAATTCATCCGGACCGAATTCAGACTAAACCTATGTGTCGAATCGGATGGGTGAACTAGCATTTTCAATCCTGTGTTATTAGAAGGTTTGGAAGGCGCTCGCAGCGCAGCGGTTGAGTTTAGGGGGCTGGAATGGCGATGGCAAGCACACGCCGCGCCGTGCGGCCCTCTTACTCGAAGCACGCGGCGGCGTAAGAAATCATGCGAATCGCCATCATCGACGCGGACGTTCAGCACGCCGCCCTCATC
>NZ_CAXTGZ010000052.1:0-18811 GCF_964243625.1 uncultured Caballeronia sp. | reverse complement strand
CGTACGCCGCTGATCATTTCCGGCCAGGCCGAAGATCACACCGAACTCTACGTGCGCATGAACGCGCTGCCGCCGCTTCTCGAGCAGCAGATCGGCGAAGAGAAGGCGGACGGCACGGGCGTCGAAAAGGTGGGCGACTTCACGCTCGATGAAAAAGCGCGCCAGGTGTTCCTGACCGAACAGGGCCACGAGAAAGCCGAACGGCTCCTGGCCGAGTGGGGCCTGATTGGTGAGGGCGAAAGCCTCTACGCGCCGCAGAACATCACGCTGATGCACCACGTGTACGCCGCGTTGCGTGCGCATACGCTGTTCTTCCGCGACCAGCATTACGTGGTTCAAGGCAATGAAGTCGTGATCGTCGACGAATTCACGGGCCGCATGATGACGGGCCGCCGCTGGTCGGACGGTTTGCATCAGGCCGTGGAAGCGAAGGAACACGTCAAGATCCAGAACGAGAACCAGACGCTTGCGTCAATCACGTTCCAGAACTTCTTCCGCATGTATTCCAAGCTGTCCGGCATGACCGGTACGGCCGATACCGAAGCGTACGAATTCAACGAGATCTACGGTCTCGAAACCGTCGTGATCCCGACGAATCGTCCGCCAAAACGGATCGACAAGCAGGATCAGATCTACAAGACGGCGAAGGAACGTTACGACGCCGTCACGCGCGACATTCGCGATTGCGTCGAGCGCGGACAGCCTGTGCTGGTTGGTACGACATCGATTGAAGCATCGGAACTGCTTTCGGGTTTGCTCACCCAGGCCGGCCTCAAGCACGAAGTGCTGAACGCCAAGCAGCACGCGCGCGAAGCCGCGATCGTTGCCGAGGCGGGTCGCCCGAGCGCTGTAACCATCGCCACGAACATGGCCGGTCGCGGAACGGACATCGTGCTGGGCGGGAACGTGGAGAAGCAGTCGTCGTTCATCATCGCCGACGAATCATTGGCAGAAGACGAGAAGCAACGCCGCATCAAGGCGCTCGAAGACGAATGGCAAGCGCTGCACGACCGCGTGAAGGCGGCGGGCGGATTGCATATCGTCGGTACGGAACGCCATGAATCGCGTCGTATCGACAATCAGTTGCGCGGCCGTGCAGGCCGGCAGGGCGATCCGGGTTCTTCGCGCTTCTATCTGTCGCTGGATGATCCGCTGCTACGTATTTTCGCGGGTGATCGTGTGCGTTCCATCATGGACCGCCTGAAGATGCCGGAAGGCGAGGCGATCGAAGCGGGTATCGTGACGCGTTCAATCGAGTCGGCGCAGCGCAAGGTCGAAGCGCGCAACTTCGATATCCGCAAACAACTGCTCGAATACGACGATGTATCGAACGATCAGCGCAAGGTGATCTACCAGCAGCGCAATGAATTGCTCGAAGCAACCGACGTTGCCGAGACGATCACCGCCATGCGCCAGAGCGTGATCACTGAGGTGACGCGCACGTATGTGCCGGCGGGAAGCATTGAAGAACAGTGGAGCGCGCCGGAACTCGAGGAAGCCCTGCGCAACGACTGGTCGCTCGATCTTGCGGTGCAGGAGATGATCAACGAGTCGAATTCCATCGATGCCGACGAAATTCTCGAAGCTGTAGTCGCTGCCGCCGACGAAGCCTACGAGGCGAAGGTCGCGCTGGTCGGGCGTGAGTCCTTCAGCGCGTTCGAGCGCTCGATCATGTTGCAGACGCTCGACAGCCGCTGGCGCGAGCATCTGGCCGCGCTCGATCACTTGCGTCAGGGCATTCATCTGCGTGGTTACGCGCAGAAGAACCCGAAGCAGGAATACAAGCGCGAAGCGTTCGAATTGTTCGCCGCGATGCTCGATTCGGTTAAGCAGGAAGTCACGCGCGTTGTAATGAACGTGCAGATCCAGTCGCCGGAACAGCTTGAAGAAGCCGCCGAGCAGTACGAAGAGAAGGGCAGCCATCTGGAAAATGTGTCGTTCCAGCATGCTGACTTCGACGGCAGCGGCGCCGCTGCAGCAGTTGCCGCCGACGCGACCGCCCAAATGGTCAATCAGGCCATGGCATACGGCGACGACACCACGGTCGCGACCCGCGTGTCCACTGACGACGTCCCGAAAGTTGGCCGTAACGACCCGTGCCCGTGCGGCAGCGGCAAAAAGTATAAAAACTGTCACGGCAAGCTCGCGTAATCGGCGGTCTGAACGCTTTGGCAGGTTGAATCATCCAGGACAGGCGACGCAGTGATGCGTCGTTTGTCTTTGGCCGACTGGTTTTGTTTCTTGCGTTTGTGTTTTGTGTTTTTACGTTTCGCGGGCGTCCGTCTTTCATAGAATCAGGCGCCGTTTTATTCATCTTTCGTGTCGTTGCGTTGCGTTTCCTGCGCACCGGCACTCGCCACTTTCAGCGAGTCGCGAACATGGCCGTCAATTTCCCCTCGATCAATCCCGCCAACCTGCATCCCGTCGCCGGCGTCACGCTAGGCTGGGCCGAGGCGAATATCCGAAAACCGAATCGCAAGGATTTGCTCGTTGTGCAGATCGATGAAGGCGCGACGGTTGGCGGCGTGTTCACCCTGAACCGCTTCTGCGCTGCGCCCGTGACGGTGTGCCGCGAGCATCTCGACGCCGTGCGCGCGGGCGGCAAGGGCATCCGCGCGCTGGTCGTGAATACCGGTAACGCGAACGCGGGAACGGGGGAGCCGGGCATGGCGCATACGCGCGAGACCTGTACCGCGCTTGCCGCGTTGCTGGGCCTTGACGCCGCGCAGATCCTGCCATTTTCGACGGGCGTGATCCTGGAGCCGTTGCCTATCGACAGGTTGACGGCAGGGTTGCCAGCGGCGATTGCGAACCAGAAGCCCGATCATTGGTTCGATGCCGCGCAAACCATCATGACCACCGACACTTTGCCGAAAGCGGCATCGCGTCAGGTTCAGATCGATGGCCACACAATCACGCTCTCGGGCATCAGCAAGGGCGCCGGCATGATCAGGCCGAACATGGCCACCATGCTCGGTTTTCTCGCCTGCGACGCCGCCGTGTCCCAGTCCGTGCTCGACACGCTGATCAAACACGTCGCGGATCGCTCGTTCAATTGCATCACCATCGACGGGGATACATCGACTAACGACTCGTTCATCGTGATCGCGTCCGGCAAGTCGACGCTGCCCTTGATCGATTCCACGGATTCTCCCGCTTATGCCGCGTTGCGCGACGCCGTGACATCGGTCGCGCAAGAGTTGGCGCAATTGATCGTGCGCGACGGCGAAGGCGCGACGAAGTTCATGACGGTGACAGTCGAAGGCGGCACGAGCGAAGCGGAATGCCGGCAGATCGCGTACGCTATCGGTCACTCGCCGCTCGTCAAGACTGCGTTTTATGCATCGGACCCGAACCTCGGCCGGATCCTCGCGGCCATCGGCTATGCGGGCGTGACGGACCTGGACGTGAACAAGATCGACCTGTATCTCGACGACGTCCTCGTCGCGAAGAAGGGCGGCCGCAATCCCGAGTATCGCGAGGAAGACGGCCAGCGCGTGATGAAGAAGAGCGAGATCGCGATCCGCGTCCTGCTCGGCCGCGGTGAGGCCCGTGCCACTATCTGGACGTGCGACCTTTCGCACGATTACGTCAGCATCAACGCCGACTATCGCTCCTGAACCCGAACTCTCCCATGGATAAACTCGAACAGTTTCTGACGCGTGCTGAAGCCGTGCTCGCACGTGTTGAAGGGATGTTGCCGCCCGCCGCGCCTGAAATCGACTGGGATAAAGCCGTGGCGTTCCGCTGGCGCAAGCGTCAAGGACGTGGCTTTTTGCAGCCGGTGCCGAATCTGTCGGCGCTGTCGCTCGATGACCTTTGCAATATCGAACGTCAGAAGCAGTTGATCGAGCAGAACACGCGGCAGTTCGTGCGCAAGGCGCCGGCGAACAATGTGTTGCTCACAGGGGCGCGCGGGACGGGCAAGTCGTCGCTCATCAAGGCGTGCCTGAACGCGTATGCGTCGGAAGGGTTGCGGCTGATCGAAGTCGACAAGGACGATTTGCACGATCTTGGAGACATCGTCGACCTGATTTCGGCGCGGCCGGAGCGGTTTATCGTTTTCTGCGATGACCTCTCGTTCGAAGACGGCGAGTCGGGATACAAGGCGCTGAAAGTGGCGCTCGACGGATCGATCTCGGCGCAATCGGACAACGTGCTGATCTACGCGACGTCGAATCGCCGCCATTTGTTGCCCGAATACATGAGCGACAACGAGACCTACAAGCACACATCGGATGGCGAGATTCATCCGGGCGAAGTGGTCGAGGAGAAGATTTCTCTCTCCGAGCGATTCGGCCTGTGGGTGAGCTTCTATCCGTTCAAGCAGGACGACTACCTGACCATCGTTGGACATTGGCTGAAGCATTTCGGCTGTCCGGAAGAAGAAATCACGAATGCGCGCGGCGACGCGCTCGTCTGGGCGCTCGAACGTGGCTCGCGCTCAGGCCGCGTCGCGTGGCAATTCGCACGCGACTATTCGGGCCGCAAGGCATGAGCGCGGCGCCGCTTCCAACCACGGCGCCCGACGGGCGCAAGATGACCGATGTCGCGGTCGGCGTGCTCGTTCAGCCGGATGGCCGCTATCTGCTGGCGCAACGTCCGGAAGGCAAACCGTATGAGGGTTACTGGGAGTTTCCGGGCGGCAAGCTGGAGGCCGGCGAAAGCGTGGAAACGGCGCTCGTGCGGGAATTGCACGAGGAACTGGGTATCGATGTGACCGCTTGCGAGCGCTGGCGGACGCTGGAACACGATTATCCGCATGCCTACGTGCGGCTTTACTTCTGCAAGGTGACGGCGTGGAAGGGTGAACCGGCCGGCCGGGAAGGTCAGGCGCTTGCCTGGCAACATCTTCCCGCCGATGTGACGCCGTTGCTACCCGCTGCCATTCCAGTGCTCGAATGGCTCGCGGCAGAGGCGGCTTAGGGCGATATCAAGCGCGATTTGAAGCGTTTAGTTGAGGCCGCTGTGGTCGTCATCTGGCGGCGTGTCCTGCTGACCGCCGCCGATCTTGTACTTCTCGGTCGCCCATGCGCCAAGGTCGATCTGCTTGCAACGGTCTGAACAAAACGGCCGGAACCGGCTTTCCGGAACCCAGCGTACATCCTTCGCGCAAGTCGGGCATTTAACGATGGTAGTCATTCGGCAGTGCGGATCTGATAAAGGTTGAGTTCGATAAATAAGGGTTTTTAGCCCGATTTAAAGACTGCACAGTGTCAGGTGAAACGGAATGTCGGCATCGACGGCACGGGGCCTCAAGTCACCATCCTGCACCGTGAAGCGCACCCACAGCATGTACTTGTTCGCGCTCGCCTCAGGAATCAGCCGCGTATCCGACGGTACCCGTACCTGCATCAACTGATACGTCCGGCCCGACAGCATCTGCTGATAGCTGCCCTGCATTGCCATCACCTTCGATGCCTGGCCCGATTCGCGTGCAAGCCGCAGCACGATTATGGCCGCGTCGCGCAAGGGCAGCATGGGCGTGACCCACTTCGCGATATCGCCGCGGCGCTGTTCGGCCGGGCATTGCTGCCATGCAAAGTACGACGGCAGGTCAAAGCGGCAAGTCCCACCCGGAATGATCGTCCTGCTGCGAATACTGGCGAGCCATTCATTGTCCGCGAGATGCTGGCCGGTCTTGCCCTGCATCTGCCCGAGCCCGGCAAGCGTCTGTTCGATCTCGCCCAGCACTGACTCGAGCGCGTCCTGCTCGATTCCTGGATTGCCCCGAAACGGCGCCAGCGTCTGGCGTTGCCGCTCCAGTTCCTTCATCAGGTCGGCTTTCAGGTCGGTCCGTCCGGCGACTTCGGCAATCTCGAACAGCGTGGTCAATGCAGCGTGGTGTTCGCGCGGGTCTTCTTGAGTCAGAAAGAAGGTGAAGCGCTCGAAAAGATCTTCGAGACGCAGCAGCGTCCTGATTCGCTCGTTGAAGGGGTACTCGTAAAGGATCAAGCGCGCTCGCCTCGGCGTTGGTCGATAGTTTCGATGCGGAAAGTGAGGACATTCTAATGCCGCATCAAACCCCAAGCAAATCTCCACGTTCAATCACATCTGGCGCGCATTTTCAGCGCCGATCGTGAGGAATTCGAATGCGTTGCATGCACTTGTTAGGTACGCGGTTTGCTCTCGGCCGCGGCCATCTCGATATAGCGTGCGTGCAGGAGGTCGACCTCGCGCTGCAGTGTCTGCAGCGTGGCGGCAGAGTCGTTGACGACGACGTCATTTGCTGCGGCAAGCCGCGCTTCGCGTGTCGCCTGACGGGCGATGATGGCCAGCACCTGCTCCCGCGGGAAACCATTGCGCTGGATGACACGCTCGATCTGCGTTTCAACCGGGCAATCGACGACGAGAATCCTGTCAACCTTGCTCGCGCGTTCCCCGGCCTCGATCAGCAAGGGCACCACGACGATGTGATACGCGCTGCGCGCTTCGCTGCGTTGCCGCTCGCTTTCCGCGCGGATCAGCGGATGCGTGATGGCTTCGAGTTGCGCCTTGGCGGCGGGATCGGTGAACACGCGGGCCCGCATTTTCGCGCGGTCCATGGCGCCGTCGGCGGTGACGAAATCCGGGCCGAACGCGCTCTCGATCAGCGGCATGGCGACGCCGCCCGGCGCGGTGATCTGATGCGCGATCAGGTCGGCGTCGACGACCGTTACGCCGCGCGCCGAGAACATATCCGCCACGGTCGTCTTGCCGCTTCCTATCCCGCCGGTCAGGCCAATGCTGAACATCTCGTGACTCCCCCTTTATCCAAACAGCGTATAGAACGGCGTGCCGAAGAAAAGCGTGATGACGCCGCCCGCGGCGAGGAAGGGCCCGAACGGCAGCGGTTCCTCGAAGCGCATCTTGCCTATGCCGGTAGCCACCAGCCCGAAGATCGCGCCCGCAATGGCAGAAACCAGCACGATCTGGGGCAACGCTTCCCAGCCGAGCCACGCGCCGAGCGCGGCGAGCAGCTTGAAGTCGCCGTAACCCATTCCTTCCACGCCGCGTACGAGCCGGAAGAGCCAATACACGCACCACAGAAACAGATATCCCGCGATGGCCCCGATCACGGCTTCGCTCAGCGGAGCAAAGCCCGTATCGCCGAGATTGACGATCAGACCCGCCCACAGCAGCGGCAAGGTGAGCGAGTCGGGGAGATAGCGGGTGTCGAAGTCGATAAGGCTCATGGCGAGCAGCATGGCGCACAGGCCGAACGCCACGAGCGCGATCCAGTCTGGCCCGAACGCATAGAGCGAGAGAGCAGCGAGCAGCGCGGTCGCCAACTCCGTCAGCGGGTAGCGCGCGCTCACCCGGGCGTGGCATTTGGCGCAACGGCCGCGCAGCAGCAGAAAGCTCACGACCGGGATGTTTTCCCATGGACGCAGCACGTGGCCGCAATGTGGACATGCGCTGCGCGGGACGGCGAGGTTGTAGCGTTCTATTGGCTTCGGTTTTACATCGCCTTCCACGGCAGTGGTTTCAGCCTGCCACGCACGCTCCAGCATGATCGGCAGACGGTGCACGACGACTGTCAGGAAGCTGCCGATCACCAGCCCGAAGACGATCGCGAAACCATACTGCGCCACGAGCGGCAGGGTGCCGAAAGCGGAACTGTAAGCGTCGAGATAGCGGCCTGAAAACTCCGCCTGATACAAGGGATGCATGACTGTCCTGGGTCGAATTCGGCTGCGATCCTACACTACCTACACCACGTTCCCGAGCTGCACGATCGGAAGATACATCGCCACGACAAGGCCGCCCACCAGCGCGCCCAGCACCACGATCACCACCGGCTCGCACAAGCTGGCGAAAGCGCTGGTTCGTTCGTCGACCTGACGGTCGCCCAGTGTAGCCAGATCGAGCAGCATTGCGTCCAGCGACCCGGATTCTTCGGCGACGGCTATGGGTTGCACGACGTCGGGCGGAAAGCAGCCGGCCGCGCGCATGGCGGCGGCAAGGCGTTCGCCGCGGCGCAGACGTCCCGCTATCTCGACGGTGGCGGTATCGAAGATGCGGTTTCCCGTGGCCTTCGACAACGAATCGAACGCATCCGACAACGGCGTCCCCGCCGCGAGCAAGGTGCCGAGCGCGCGGCTCCACCGGGCGACGGCGAGCGCGCGCAGCAGCGAGCCCGCCAGCGGCAATCTGAGCATGGCGCGGTCGAACGCGCTGCGGGCTGACGGCACGCGTCGCAGAAGCCGCTTGAACGCGATCACGGAAACCGCGCAGAAGAGCGCGAACGGTACGCTCCAGCGCGCGACGCCGTCCGAAAGAGCCAGCACGAACAACGTCGGTGCGGGCAGCTTGGCGCCGAAGCCATCGAAGATGGTTTTGAACGTCGGCACCACGCCGATCAGCAGTCCCGCCGTAATGACAAGCGAAAGTAGCAGTACGGCGACCGGATAGGTGAGCGCTGCACGCAGCTTCGCCCGCTGGGCGCCCGCCCGTTCGCGATCTTCCGCGAGGCGCGCGAGCACGGTCGGCAGTGCGCCGGCGAGTTCACCGACCGATACAAGCTGGCAATACAGTGCGTTGAAGCATGCCGGATGACGCCCGAGCGCTTCCGAAAACGCTACGCCTTGCGTGATGTCCCGCGCAACCGCTCCGACAATACGCGGCAAGCCGCCGCGCGAAGGCGTTTGCGCGATCAGGTCGAGACATGGCGCAAGCGGCAGCCCGGCGCGCAGCAAACCGGCGAGTTGCCGGGTGAACAGGGTGACATCGGCGGCTTTGGCTTTTGGCGGCGGCGCCGGTCCCATTCCTGTGAGTTCGAGCACTGTGACGCCGTTGCGCTTGAGCGCAGCGCGGGCGGTCGTGGCGTCCATGGCAATAGTCTTGCCCCGCTTGTTCGCGCCGGTGGCGTCGATGCCCCGCCAGTTGAAGCGAGTATCGGATGGTTGCGATGCTTGCGGTGTTTGCGGTAGTTGCATTAGCCGACCTCCGTCGCACCGGCAGCTTCCGCCACGCTCGTTACGCCCTCCCGCACCCGGGCGAAGGCAGCGTCGCGCAGGCTTGGCATGCCTTCGCTCCGTGCCTGCCGCATGACGGCATGCGTGGCGGCGCGAGCAACGATGAGTTCGCGCATTGCTTCGGACACGGGCATGAGCTGATGCACGCCAACTCGTCCGCGATAGCCGATGCCATGACAGGCAGCACAGCCGCGCGGTTCGAGCGGCCGGAAGCCCGGCTCCAGTTCCAGGTCGGACGCCACACGGCACGCTTCGCAAAGCCGGCGCACCAGCCGTTGAGCCGTGACGAGCCTGAGCGCCGATGCCAGGTTGTACGGCGCAATGCCAATGTCGATCAGGCGTGCGATGGCAGCGGGCGCGTCGTTCGTGTGAAGCGTGGAGAGCACGAGATGCCCGGTTTGCGCCGCCTTCACGGCTACATCGGCGGTCTCGGCGTCGCGGATCTCGCCCACCATGATCACGTCCGGGTCCTGCCGCATGAACGCCCGCAACGCGACCGCGAAGGTGAGACCGGCTTTGTCCCGCACGCTGACCTGATTGGTGCCGGCGAGCTGGATTTCAGCGGGATCCTCAACGGAGCAGACATTGCGCGATTCGGCATTGAGCATCTGCAGGAAGCAATACAACGACAAGGTCTTGCCGCTGCCGGTCGGACCGGTCACGAGCACAAGACCGTGCGGCGCGTGGATTGCGGCCTCGACGGTCCTCTGCTGATCGGCTGCAAGCCCGAGTGCCGCCAACGATAAATCCTTGGGTAGCGACTCCAGCCGGCGCAAAACGAGCTTCTCGCCAAACAGCACCGGCAGGGAATTGACCCGATAGTCCTCAGGACTCCCATTTGCAAGCGGCAGCCGCAAGCGCCCGTCTTGTGGCACGCGCCGCTCCGCAATGTCCATCCGCGCCAGCACTTTGATGCGCGTGGTGAAGGCATCGCGCAAGTGGGGCGGCGGCGTGAGATACGTGTGCAGCGCGCCGTCGATCCGCAAACGGATTCGCCATTCGTGCTCGCCAGGCTCGACGTGGATATCGGACGCGCCGCGTGACGCGGCTTCGCGCAAGGTATCGGTGAGAAGCGCGACGGCGGGCGCGCTGTCTGCCTCGGCAATAGCTTCGGCGGGCCGGGCGCTGAACGGCGGCGGCGGGCTGGAAAAGGTTGCAGGCGGGGAGGAGGACATGGGCGTGGCTCGGTGATCGGTATGTCCCGATCATGACCTCGCACGACATCGATTGAAACTAGACCGAATGGCTAACGCTCGCAGGTGCACAAAATTAGACCGAATGGCTAACGCGATGCAACCGGCGACGCAAATCCCGCAAAACAGGGCAATCTGGTGCAACCCGAAACCCTGGACTGCATCCTCTTATGACACCGCCATCTTTCTTACTTTTGTTTCTTGGGCAATACGCCCTGTGGCTGGAAGACCTTCACTGTGCGAATGGCCTGATCGTCGCTGCGCATCACTTCGAAATGCACGCCCGCAATGCGCACGCTCACGTCGCCGTCGGGAATCTCTTCGAGCGTCTCGAGGATCAGCCCGTTCAGCGTTTTCGGGCCGTCGGTGGGAAGCGTCAGCTTGAGCCAGCGGTTCAGTTCGCGCAGCGGCATGCTGCCGGCCACAATGCATTCGCCGTTCTCGTTCCAGCCGCCGCTCGAACCGGCGCCGCGTGGAATGGTGGTCGTGAACTCGCCTATCAGTTCTTCAATGATGTCTTCCGGCGTGACGAGGCCCTGCAACTCGCCGTATTCATTCACCACGATCGCGATCCGATGGCGGCTTTCCTGGAAAAACTGCAGTTGCTGGAACACGGGCGTGCCGGCCGGAACGAAGTATGGTTCGGCGAGCAACTCGCGCAAGGTCTCGCGCTCGAACTCCTGGTTATGCAGCGCCGACAGCGTTTTTCTCACGTGCAGCACGCCCAGCACACGATCTATATCGCCTTGATATACGACCAACTTGTTGTGATAGCAGGTTTCGAGTTGATGAAGAATGGTGTCGAAAGGGGCATCGAAATCGAGCGACTCTATCCGGCGGCGCGGGATCATCACGTCGTCGACCGTGATGTTTTCGAGGTCGAACAGGTTCAGCAAGATGCTGCGGTGCTTGGTCGGCATGAAGTTGCCGGATTCAAGCACGACCGTGCGCAATTCCTCAGTGGAAAGCCGCTGATCCCGCCCGCCCTTCGTATTGATATGCAGCAACCGCAGCACGCCATTGGCGAACAGGTTGACGAACCACACAAGCGGCCGGGCCACGCGCATCAGCGGCGAAAGAACCAGGCTCGCCGGCAATGCGACTTTTTCCGGATACGTCGCGCCGACAATCTTCGGCGCGATTTCCGCGAACACAATAATGAGGAAGGCGACGATTCCGGTTGCGACCGACAACACGATGTTGTCGTGTCCGAAAGTGCGCAGCGCAATGGAGGTGGTCAGCGCCGAAATGATTGTGTTGATCAGATTGTTGCCAATCAGGATCACGCTCAGCAACTGGTCCGTCTTGGCCAGCAGCCCTTGCGTGACGCGGGCGCGCAGCGAACCCTGGTTGGCGAGGTGTTTGAGGCGATGGCGATTGAGCGCCATCATCGATGTTTCGGAAATCGAGAAAAAAGCGGAGAAAAACAGCAGCAGGAAAATGGCGCAAATTTGCGCCCATAAGGGAATGTGGTCCACGCGAGGTTCAAAGAGGGAGGATGGGAAAGACTATAGCAGAGGCCAAAACGATTGCTTCTCTTGCGCCGCCAGGCTTTCTGGACGGCCGTCGGAACGGCCGATCCTCCTTCTGATCCGCTAACTACGCACTGCTTTTATTGACTGCAGGTGAAGCTGCCTGCCGAATTCGTGTCTCCGCCGGTGAATTTCGGCCACGTCGGATAACGGCAAAGGGGACGCGTGCGCCCGAGTGTTGCGGGTGTCGAGTCTGTCATCGTCAGGGTGCCCGGCGCCGTACCGTTCTCCACCCACTGTTCGAGTGCGCCAAGCGAATCGACTTGCGGCAGGAATGGGCCGGTGCCGTGGCCAACGCCCGGCATCAGGTAAAAACGCGCGAAGTTATCGACGGAAGACTGGCCGAACTTCTGCACCAGGGCGTTGTAATAGTCCACGGACGAATCGGTGCTGACGATTTCATCGGCGAGACCGTGGGTGATGATCGCCTTGCCGCCTTTCGCGATGAATGCCGAGAGGTCGGGATTGGTGGCGTCGCTTTCGGCCGAAACCTGCTGGACCTGCCCCTGATATGCGCCGGGATTGAGCGGGTCGAAGGTGAGCGAATTGAAAGTCGGAATGCGCGTGATGAAGTACTTGACCCATTGGTCGCCGGTGACCCACTGGTTTGCGTCGTTCTTGCCGGCAGGGTTGGCAGGCGTTGGAGAAGTGCCGAAATCGCGCGTGGTGTACTGACCCGCGAACACCGATCCGGCAAGGATGTTGTAGCCGGCGTAACGCGTGACGCCGTTTGCAAGCGGATAGGGCAGGAGCAAGGGTGATGCAATCGTGTTGACGGTCGCGATCTGCGCGTCCGAAAGACATGTATCGCCGGTGTCCTTGCCATCCGGGCAGCGCACGGCGGCGAGAACCGCCGGCGCCTGCAGCTTGCAGGCGGCAACGTTGGAGATGATGCCGTCGGCCACGCCATCGAGCGTATCGCAGGCTTTGGTCACGGCGTTTTGCAGCAGGACGGTCTTTTTGACGTCGAGCCAGCCCGCGCCGCCGTTGAGATAAAGCGCACGCCCGAGCACGACATTTGACAGCCGCAGGCCGGTGTAATTGAGCGCGGGGCGGTTCACGACAATGCCGTCGTAATCCGCCGGCCAGCGCTGGATCACGGTGAGGCCGTCGCGGCCGCCGGTAGAGCTGCCGAAGAAATAGGTTTTTGCAGGCGTCGTGTTGTAGCGCGCCTTGAGCAAAAGCATGGCGACATCGTGCGTTTTCTTCAGCGTCAGGCCGCCGTAGTTGGCGAGCGCTTCGTCGTTGGCGGCGAACGAGCCGTCGGTGATGCTCTTGCTCTGGTGACCGGAATCATCGCCAAAGGTTACGTAGCCGCGGGCGAGGGGTGTCGATGAACCGGCGGGCGCCATGTCGAGTGCGGCAAGTCCGGTGATGAGCGTGCCGTCGAAGCCGCCGCCGCCGTACTGCAGCGCCTTGTTGTTCCAGGCGGTCGGCAGGTTAACCTCGAAGTTGATGCTTGGCGCGGTTGTATCGACGGGAGCGATGGTGCCGTTCACCTGGCAATACTCGCCGGACGTGGCCGATGCCGCAACCAGCGTCGCGCTTGCCACCGCCGCGCCGTTGCTGGGTGCTCCAATGGACGCCGCCGCGATCTTCATGCCGCCGAGCGCCGAGCACGCGGCGGCGGCTGTGACCGCCGGTGGCGTGCCGCCCGAATCCGATGATGACCCGCCGCAGCCGGAAAGCGTCGCGGCGAGTAGAGATAAGCCGCAAGCGGCCAGGTAGATTTTCATGATGCTGTCTCCGTATGTTTATGAACTGCTGCCTTGCAAAAACTGTTCAGTCGGTCGCGCCGGCTGTGGATGGAGCAATGACATGAGCCAACCTTTCCACGCCGAACAATGCGCGCACGCCTTCGTGCGAGCCGAGCATGGCGGCTCCGTTGTGGCCGACGCCCGGCACTTCCCAGCATCGATGACTCAGCGCCGGATGCCTTTCCTTGAGGTATGCGAAGTAGGACCGCCCGCGTGCGAGCCTGTGCGGCCCCTGAGCGGCGGCGGCGCAAGAACGGTCGAGCGCGTCGTGATGCGGATCGCGATCCTCCTGGCCGAGCAGGTAGATCACATCGGCGGCGGCGTAGCGTTGTTCGAGCGCTTCAAACTGCGCGGCCTCCACATAGCGGGGCGCGCGTCGCACGCCGTATTTCCAGTTGTCCACGCCGGGGCACCGGGCTGTATCGGCGGGACGCAATATGCCTTGGGCGTCAGGGCGCATTGCATCGAAGTACACATACGACGACGGATTCGCAATCACATAGCGGCAATGCACGCCGGGCGCCTTGCATCCCGCCCCGACGATCGCGTACCGGTGCGCAACCTGCGCGCCGCCCGAATGCCCGGCAATGACGACATCGGTCAACGCCGGAAACCGTGCGCGATCCGCGAATTGTTCAATGAGTACATCGAGGACATCGAAGGAACTGAGCGGCGCGGGACCGGCCGCGTCGTCGCCGCCCATCCACGATGTCCACTCCCAATGCAGCGTGTCGGCAGGCAAGCCGTGCGCGCCGATATCCGCAGTCGCGAGAAATTGCGGCACGAGCAACAGCGTGCGGGCCGGATCGGTCGATGCCGCCGCCAGCGCGTTCTGCGCCGAGAGCAAATAGGCGTCGGCATCGCGCAAACGGCCATGCAACAGAACCACGATGCGCGAAACATTTGCTGCATCGCGTTCTTGCATCGAACGATAAAACGGCACAACGCCAGTCCCGCGAGGCGTGGCAACACGCAGGCGTTCGTTGCCGACGGCGCCGACCGGTTGCTCGTTACGGGGTTTATCGAAAAGGGTCATTTAATCCACCGCAACGGCTTCGGGGTCGCGGCGCAGGCGCTGCCCGGAGCGGGTCAGTCCAACCAGCACGAGCGACACGACGCCTGCAAAAATCAGGTAGTACGCCGGAACGATGTTCGATCCGGTCAGGGTAATCAGCGTGGAGACCGTCAGCGGCGCGAGGCCGCCGAACACGGTGACCGCGATGTTGTACGAGAGCGCCACGCCGGTCGAACGCGTTGCCGTCGGGAAAAGCTGCGTGAGCATGCCGGGGTGCGGCCCGGACATCAGGCTGAGCACAACGGAGGCGACCATTTGCGCGGCGAACACCCGTCCCGGCGTAGGCGATGCAAGCACCCACGCGAACAGCGGATACGCGATCACGACCCACACAATCGTCACGGGAAAGAACAGCCGGAACGCGCCCACGCGGTCCGCGAGTTTCCCCGCGAGTGGATACCCCACGATTGAGATCAACCCGGAAACCGCCGTTCCCATCAACGCGTTCTTGAGCGGCAAGTGCAATTGCCGCTCGACATAAAGCGGCAGGAAGGTGTGCCACAGGTAATTCGTGGCCGTGCCCACGATGATCACGCCCATCGCACACAAGGAGGCATCGCTGCGTTGTTTGAAAAAGCCGCGAATGGTCTGGCGCGGCGCATGGCCGAGCCGCTGGCGCAGTTCCACGAACTCGGGCGACTCCGCGACCTTGTGCCGGATATAGAACCCGACGGGCCCGACCAGAGCGCCGAGCAAGAACGGCACGCGCCAGCCCCAGGATTCAAGCGATGCACGATCGAGATTCGTGGTCAGCAAATAACCGCAAGCCGATGACAACACCAGCGCCACCGCCTGCGACGTCATCTGGAAGCTGCCGAAGAACATCTTCTTGCCGCGCGGTGCGTATTCGGTGAGCATCGCGGCGGCGGTCGCGAACTCGCCGCCCACCGACAAACCCTGGAGCACCCGCGCAAGCAACACAAGCAGCGGCGCGGCAATGCCGATGCTGGAATATCCCGGCGTCAATCCCATGAGCAAGGTGCTTGCGGCCATCAGCAGGATGAGCATGGACAGCGTGCGCCGGCGGCCGACGCGATCGGCGTACGCGCCAATCGCAATCCCGCCGAGCGGTCGCACGATAAACCCGACCGCGAACGTGCCGAGTGTCAGCGTGGTTGAAAGCGCTGTGTTACCGACCGGAAAAAACACATGCGCGATGATCTTCGCGAAGTAGCCATAAATGAGGAAATCGAACCATTCCAGCCCGTTGCCGATCACGGACGCCAGCACGGCGCGGCGAATCTGCGATTTGCTCAGCGTCGAGGCCGCCGTCGGCGGGAAGGCCGGTGAGCTTGAAGGGAAGGTCGTTTCCATACGTCTCCTGAAACGTTTGTTATCTAGTTGTATTTGAATGGAAGAGTACGAAACGGGTTGGCAAATGTAAAATACATATGAAATGGCATTGCCATATATCCTGAATATGTGAGGAGCATCAATGGAATTGCGTCATCTCCGGTATTTCCTCACTGTCGCGGAAGAACGCCAGTTCACGCGCGCGGCCGCGCGGCTGCATATCCAGCAACCGCCGTTGTCGCAGCAAATCCAGGAACTGGAGCGCGAACTCGGCTTCGCCTTGTTCGCGCGGCTGCCGCGCGGCGTGGAGTTGACATCGGCGGGGGCGGCTTTTGCCGTCGATGCCCAAGCGGTGCTAGATGCTCTGGACCAGGGCGTCACGAACGCTCGCCGCGTGGCAAACGGACAATTGGGGTCCGTGCGAATCGCCCTGACAAGTTCGGCCGCGTTCCATCCGCTCGCGACCGCCGCGATTCGTCAGTTCCGCGCGGCGCATCCGGATATCGCCATCGACCTGAACGAGATCAACGCTGCGGGGATCATCGAACGAATGATGAGCGGGCGTATCGATGCCGCAATCCTGCGCAAACCCATCGAGACGCCCGTGGAATTGCGCTTCGATCTGCTGCACGAAGAGCGCATGGTGCTCGTGCTGCCGGTCGGACATGCGTTGCTCGTGCGTCCAAAAGGCAGGCGGCCACGTAGATCAGATGAGCAGCCTCAGGTTCCGTTGAAGGCGCTTGCCGGCGAATCTTTCATTTTCGTTCGACGTCCCGGCGCGCCGGGCATGTATGCCGACTTCATCCGCGCGTGCGAAGCGGCCGGATTCAAGCCGGACGTAGTGAGCGAAGTGCCGCGCATGTCGAGTGCGATCAACCTCGTGGCGGCAGGTGCGGGCATCACGCTCGTACCGGCGTCCATGCAGCGATACCAGCAGGAAAGCGTCGTGTATTGCGCTGTGGCCGGTGACGAAGCGTTTTCAGCGCCGCTTCATCTCGTGACGCATCGAAGCTCGGCGAACCCGGCGGCGGCGCGGTTTGCTCAAGCCGTGCTTGATTTCGTCGTGCCGAAGACACAGCCCTGAAACACCGTGAAATATTACGGAACGCTTCCCGTCAAATCGGGTACGAACGCAAGTCCGCGTTTTCCCTCAGAATCGGTGGAATAAACGGGTGCGATGGCGCGTTTGAAGAGTGTCGGTCTGCACGGCTGCATGGGCAGAACCACCACATGACAACCGTCGATCCACCCCATTTCCGCACGGAGTTCCAATGTCCACGCAAGCCGCCAACGTTGCGTCAAAACAGCCTGAAGCCGAGGCGCCGCTGCGCTACACGCGCACGGCGATGGTCCTGCACTGGCTGGTCGCTGTGCTGATCATTTGCAATGTCGTGCTCGGACTGTCGGCAGAAAAGTTTCCGGACAACTGGATACGGCCGATCGTCGATACCCACAAGTCCATCGGCATCACGGTGCTCGGCCTGGTCCTGCTGCGCATCTTGTGGCGCGTGTCGCACCGGCCGCCGCCGCTGCCGAAGACGTTTCCGAAATGGGAACACGTCGCCGCGCATATCGCGCATTTCCTGCTGTATCTGTTGATGATTGGTTTGCCGCTGTCAGGCTGGCTGCACGATTCGGCCTGGAACGCCGCAGCCTCGCATCCAATGCACCTTTTCGGCGTGATTCCGTGGCCGCGCATTGGTTACGTAATGAACCTCGATCCCTCGCTGAAGGAGACGCTGCACGATCGTTTCGGCGCATTGCACACGTGGCTGGGTTATGCGCTGTACGCACTTTTCGCGATGCACGTAGGCGGCGCGCTCAAGCATCAATGGATCGACCGGAAGTCGGTGATTTCGCGGATGGTGCCGTAATGGACATGGAACTCAAGACCGCGCCGGCGCTTCCCGCGAAACACGCGTCCAGACCCACACAAACCTCGCTTGAAGCAGCACTCGCGAAGGCGTCCCCACGCATTGCGCCGCGCCCGGTGACGGTCGCAAGCGTGCTGATTCACGGCAGCGTGGTCGTGCTCTGGATGGTTCTTTTTGCCCGCGCGTTCTTCCTGCATGGCGTGGTCGCGTGGTCGACGGGGATCGCGTATGTCGTCTACGACACCTTGTTGCTGATGTTCGTCGGCGCGAAATCGTGGACGCTGGTGAAACGGCCCAAGCCGCTCGACCGTCAACAGCTCGAACAGGGTTTGCCGGCGCTTGGCGTGATCGTCGCCTCGCACAACGAGGCGGCCGTGTTGCCGAACACGCTTGCCAAGCTGCTCGGCCAGACCCACAGCGCAGCGCAAATCGTGATCGCCGACGATGGTTCCACCGACGCCACCGCCGAAGTTCTCACGCAACGTTTCGGTTTGATCAAGCCAGTGGAAGGCGAGTTGAGCGCGGCATCGACGATCTATTCCAATCTCTTCTGGCTTCGTGTCCCGCACGGCGGGAAAGCGCGGGCGCTGAACGCTGCCATCGAAAAGATCAGCACGCCGATCGTGATGACCTGCGACGCCGACACACGTCTCGCCGATGACGCCGTCCTCGCCATGCGCAGCGCCTTCGCCGCGCGCGCGAACCTCGTGGCGGCGGCAGGCATTCTGGTGCCGGTCTGCAGCAAAACGCTCAGCGGACGCTTTTTCCAGTGGTTCCAGACGTACGAATACATTCGTAATTTCATCTCGCGCTTTGCCTGGATGCGCGCCGACAGCCTGCTGCTGATCTCGGGCGCGTTTGCATCGTTTCGACGTGACGCGCTGGTCGCGGTCGGCGGGTTCGACGCCGAATGTCTCGTTGAAGACTACGAACTGATTCACCGGTTGCGCCGTCACGCGGTGGATCACGGTCTCGATTGGGACGTGCGTGTGGTTGGCAATGCGCACGCGATCACGGACGCGCCGAGTTCGCTCAGCGGTTTCATGCGCCAGCGCCGCCGCTGGTTCGCGGGTTTCCTGCAGACGCAATACTGGAACCGCGATATGACCGGCAATCGCCGATACGGCAAG
>NZ_CAXTGZ010000051.1:0-19031 GCF_964243625.1 uncultured Caballeronia sp. | reverse complement strand
CCGTCGCGGCGGATTCGCACGCGCTCGAGATCGTGCGTCATTACGTCGATCAGCGTGAATTGGTGTTCGAAGCGACCATCAGTGTATTTCCCGCCGACCGGTTCACCTACGCATTACGGCTGACGCGTCACGACTGAACACGTCGACGCAACAACCCCGCGCCGGGATCGGAAGGTCTGATAATTCCGCCGTTATATCCCATCACCCGCACCGGCGCGGGAGGTCTTTGCCCGGGACCTCTTCTCACCAAAAGCATGCGACGCAATCCATCCGCGGCATAGCGTTTGCTCAACACTGGACGCACCTGCATTGCACGGACGGGACATCTGATCGCTTCGGCGTCTGCTCTTGTCTCAAACGGTGTGCAAGCCGATGAGATCCAGACGCCGCGGTACAGGACGAACCGGAAGTGGGCGTGAGGATGACCGGGAGCGATCTTGCAGATCGCCTTCGGGCCGTTCTGTTTGAGCCTTTTAATGACAGAACCAATCTGCGGACAGGACACGTCCGCCAACAGGAAACCATGAACATCTTTTCAATTGTCCGCCGGGCATTCTGGTCCGGTTCAATGGCCGCGGCCACGTCTGCTGCCGTCGTGTCGCGCGAGGCCGTCAATAATGGATCGAGCGCGATCGCACCCATCAACGCGGTTGCGCATTGCATATGGCCCGGTGAAGCAATGCTCGACGAGCGGCCAAGTTTTCGCCTCACCGGCGCAGGCGTTTTTATCCACTGGGGAAGCGGCGTATTCTGGGGTCTGGCATTCGAGGCATTGCTCGGACGCAAGGCTTCGCCGGCCCGCATCGTCGGGACCGCTGCAGCGACGGCTGCGCTTGCGTACGTAGTCGATTATCACGTCGTGCCGGAACGCGTGACGCCCGGCTTTGAAGCGCATGTCCCGCAGCGCTCGTTCTTGCCGATCTATGCCGCGCTAGGCGCCGGCCTGGCGCTCGCTGCGTTTGTCGGACGATCGCGAGCCTGACTTGATCTGCCACTCGCGCTGGCGCCCGGCCATGATTGCGGCCCATGGACATCATGCGTTTGACACATCAATCGATACAACAAATGAATTTGACGACTTACTTCTGAGCCGGTAGATTCGGGTTCACGCTAATTGTTATTTCTCGATTAGTGCGAGCGCAGCCGGCTTTGCAACTTTCCGGCGGCCGCATGTCTCGAATTCACGGCTCTTTCGATGCACGCTCCATCCTCCCGCCCTGCCCCGGCAATCCCGCTCTTCCGGCTTGCAACGGTCACCGTACTCACCGGCATCGGCGCCGGACTGGGCGGCATGGCACTCGCCCTTCTGCTCCACCTCATCCAGCATCTGGCGTACGGATACAGCATCGCGCATCTGGTCGGACACGAAAGCTTCTACGAAGGCGTGGCCGCGGCATCAGCCGAACGGCGCATTGCCGTGTTGCTTGCATGCGGCGCGATCGCGGGATTCGGCTGGTTTGTGGTCTATCGATACGGCCGGCCGCTCGTCAGCATCAAGAAGGCGATCACGTCCGGAGATCCGCTCATGCCGCCCGTGACCACCACCGCGCATGCGCTTTTGCAGATCGTCACCGTGGCGCTCGGCTCGCCGCTCGGACGTGAAGTCGCGCCGCGCGAGATCGGTTCGCTGATAGCAGGCTGGCTGTCGCATTACGCCGGCCTGAGCTTGGAACAAACGCGCCTGATGGTGGCTTGCGGCGCAGGCGCCGGGCTTGCCGCGGTCTATAACGTGCCGCTTGGCGGCGCGATCTTCGTGCTCGAAGTCCTGCTCCGTTCGTTCGAGTTGCGCGTGGTGATTCCCGCGCTGGCCTCGTCCGTCATTGCCGCCGTTGTCGCGTGGCTGGGACTGGGCGACGAGTCGCAATACATCGTCCCGCATTTCGCGCTGAGCGCGAACTTGGTCATATGGTCCATCGCGATGGGACCGGTGTTCGGCGTCGCTGCGTTCGCCTTCGTCCAGTTGACCGGTCGTGCACGCGCGGCCGCGCCGAAGGGATGGACGTTGCCCGTTTTATCGATAGCCAACTTTCTTGTCGTCGGCCTGCTGGCAGTCTTGTTTCCGCAGATTCTCGGCAACGGCAAGACGCCCGCGCAACTGGGGTTCAGCAGTGAGCTGACCATCGGACTCGCTGCGACGCTGCTGTTGATCAAGGTGGCCATCACCACGAGCAGCCTGCGGGCAGGCGCTCAAGGCGGTTTGCTGACGCCGGGCATGTCCAATGGGGCGTTGCTCGCCATCGTGCTGGGCGGTGCATGGACGCTCATGTGGCCCGGCACCCCCATGGGCGCATTTGCGTTGGTGGGTGCGACGGCCTTCCTGGCTTCATCGATGAACATGCCGATCACCGCCCTCGTCCTCATGGTCGAATTCACGCGCATCGATCACGATTTCATCGTGCCGATGCTATGCGCTGTCGCCGGTTCGATTGCAGTCAACCGGCTGCTCGAAACGAAAATGAAAACGCGCGTGCACGCAGCGTCGACAGTTGAGGTCGAAGCCGAACGTGCCTGAATAGCTTTTGACCCGACAGTACTCGCCGCATACGCCGGCCCGCATGCTCATGTGGCCGGCGTTCTGTTTTTTGGCGTCTGTGCTTGAGCGACGTCACCAAATGTGCCTTTACATTTTCGAATCTGTTCATTAGCATTCGAATTCGAACATTATCGGTTCGATAAATTTTCTTTTATTGACAGATACTGGTAACCCACAGTGTCGGAACGCGGTCCGCCCCGAACCGATGGTTAAAACAAGAGGCCGTTGATATCGCCGGGAAGACTAGGCGATTCGTCCAGGAAAGTGGAGAAGACAATGCAGGAGCAATACATCCTCGCGCTCGATCAGGGCACGACAAGCTCACGCGCCATGGTGTTCGATCGCCAGGGAAGCGTGGTTTCAGTCGCGCAAAAGGAATTCGCGCAGATCTATCCCCAGCCGGGCTGGGTCGAACACGATCCGCAGGAAATCTGGTCCACGCAGGCAGGCGTTGCCGCGGAGGCCGTGACGCGTGCAGGGCTTAACGGGGCGTCGATTGCGTCTATCGGCATCACCAATCAGCGCGAGACGACCATTGTCTGGGACCGCGAAACGGGTCATCCGATCTATAACGCGATCGTATGGCAGGATCGCCGCACCGCCGATCTCTGCGATCAGCTCAAGGCGCAGGGTCTCGAAGAAAAGGTTCGCGCAAAGACCGGACTGCCGATCGATTCATATTTCTCGGCGACCAAGATCCGCTGGATCCTCGACAACGTGGAAGGCGCGCGCGAGAAAGCCCGGAACGGACGTCTGGCGTTTGGCACGGTGGATAGCTGGCTCGTCTGGAACTTCACCAAACACGCGCTGCATATCACCGATGTGACGAACGCATCGCGCACCATGCTGTTCAACATCCATACGCTCAAGTGGGACGACGAGCTCCTCGATGCACTTGATATTCCGCGCAGCATGTTGCCGGAGGTGCGGTCATCGTCGGAAGTCTATGGGCCGACGAAGACAACCGTGTTTGCCTCGAAGATTCCGCTGGCCGGCATTGCCGGGGACCAGCACGCTGCCCTCTTCGGCCAGATGTGCACGCAGTCCGGCATGGTGAAGAACACTTACGGCACAGGCTGTTTCCTCGTGATGAACACGGGCGACAAACCCATCGAATCGAGCAACAACCTCGTCACGACCATTGCGTGGCAGATCGGCGACAAGGTCGACTACGCGCTGGAAGGCAGCATTTTCATCGGTGGCGCGGTGGTGCAGTGGCTGCGCGACGGCCTGGGCATCATCAAGACTGCGAAGGAAATCGAAACGCTCGCGCGCAGCGTCCCGCACAGCGACGGCGTGTATCTCGTGCCCGCATTCGCCGGCCTTGGCGCGCCGCACTGGAACGCCCACGCACGCGGCACGTTGTTCGGCGTGACACGCGGCACGACCTCTGCACACCTTGCGCGCGCGGCGCTGGAGAGCATCGCGTATCAGTCAATCGATGTATTGAAGGCCATGGAAGCCGACTCCGGCATGCGCATCGGGGAATTGCGCGTGGACGGGGGAGCCGTGGCCAATGACCTGCTGATGCAATTCCAGGCCGATATCCTCGGTGTCGATGTGGTGCGCCCGCAAATCAGCGAGACGACCGCACTCGGCGCGGCCTATCTTGCCGGGCTCGCCGTGGGGTACTGGAAAGATGTGGATGAGTTGCAGAGCCAGTGGAAACTTGACCGGCGTTTCTCGGCGGCCCTTCCTGCCGAAGACGTCAGGCGTCACATGCAGGGGTGGCACCGCGCGGTGGACGCCGCCAAGGTCTGGGCTGACGCGTCCTGACCCTGCCTTCATCCGGGTGAGCGGATCACCCGGATGACAGCCGCTGCATTCATCTTTCCCGGAGCGATCTCTAGTGTCTTCTACCGCAATACCCTTTACGAAAAAACAATGCATCGGAGAACTAATTTCCGAGGCGGTCGCGGTTTTCATCGTCATCGCGTTTGGTGATTCCGTCGCGTGCATGTACACCCTCTATGACCCGAGCCCTTACGCGAACGCATATTGGGGCGTCTGCATCTCGTGGGGACTGGCGGTCACGCTTGCCATCTATGTCACGGGGTCGATATCCGGCACGCATGCAAACCCGGCAGTCACGCTTGCGCTTGCCTTGTTCCGCGGCTTTTCGTGGAAGAAGGTCGTGCCTTACTGGGCGGCGCAACTGCTTGGCGGCATTCTTGGCGCGGTGATCGTGTATGCATTGTTCGGACCGGTCATCGACCACTACAACCTGACCCACCATCTGACGAGGGCGGAAGGCGGGGCCGCCGGGGTGTTCTTTACGCATCCGGGCCTGGCGGTCACGCCCATGCACGCGTTCTCCAACGAGGTCATTCTCACTGCGCTGCTGCTCTTCGGCATCTTCGCGATTACCGAGCAGTTCAACGAAATGGCGCCGCAAGCCAATTCGGGCGCGCTCATGATCGGCCTGCTGGTAGCGATCCTGGGTTCATCGATGGGATATCTCGAAGCATGGGCCATGAACCCCGCACGCGATCTCGGTCCGCGACTGTTCGCCTACTTTGCAGGCTGGGGATCGTCGGCGCTGCCGTCGCCCGACAACTACTGGTGGATTCCGGTGGCTGCGCCCTTGCTTGGCGGTGTGATTGGCGGCGGGGCTTATCAGTTGCTTATCTATCCCTTCCTGCCGGCCAGAACAAAGGCGAAAGCGATGCCCCTGGAAAAACGCGACAATGCTGCCGCTCAAGGACAACGCACTTGAGCGTGTCCTCGGCGGTCTGAGGATCTGGCGCCGAACGTCGATCCGTTTGGCGCCAATTCAATCAATGCCGGTCACTGATTGCCGGCGGGGATGCTGACCGGAGACACGGATGTTCCCGTGTCCGATACACCGCCATAGGCGCTTGAGCCATTACCGGCTTGTACACGCGCTTCAGCGGCCTGGATATCCGAAGGGTAAGTAGCATCCTGCGAAACCGGCCGATACCCCGCGCTTTCAAGCTGGACCAGATCTGCGCGTACTTCCGCACGGGTAACCGGCTCGGCCGTTTGCGCAAACGACACAACAGGCGTAGCCAATGCAACGGCCAGCGTTGCGTAGATAAGTGTTTTCATGATGGTCTGCCTCTATGCGAATGAAACGTGCGGCTTCGCTCGGCGTGAAAGAAGCCCACGGTCATGCGCTATTCAACCCGCGATGACCATGACTCGATTCTGAGGGACTCACGCTGACCTGATGCTGACGCCAAAATGACAAGGACGCCATGTTGCGGCAGATGAAGGCTTGAAACAAGGGATTTGTAATCGCGGTGCAGCGCTCAGCGCGGGGCGATCAACGCGTCAGCGCTTATCGTCTGCCGATTCACGCCGCGAGTGTTTGCGCGCGTCGAAGATGCCCCAGATTGCTATCGACAGTCCGATTCCAAACCCGCAAGCCAACAACACGTAAGTGCTCATCCGCAACCTTGAAGAATGTGAGGCGGCGCTCGAAAAAGTCTGCGCCCGGATGTCACGCACCAATGGTGACATCGTCGGACTGATACTACCGATTCATTCTTTCAAAACGCATGCCGTGGTCTATCCGCTGGAGTCAGTCGGTCACCGGAACCGTATCGAGCCCCGCCCAGCTCACACTCGAGACCCCTTTGTCCATGCTGAGCCGGCTCGCAACCGCTTCGACTTTCGATTGAAACTTGGGGTGCGTTTCAAGCGTGGCAATGACCTCGACGCGTCTGGATTCATCGTCTATATCGCGACTGCTCAGCCCCTGAAACGACAACGGTGCAGACACCATGGAATTGGTGATGAGCGCGCGGACATTCACCTCGTCCTGCTCACGGCAAACGACGGTCAGCACGTACTTGCGCAAAAGATCGGCGGACGCGACCGGCGCGGTATTGATGGCACGCCCCACTTCTCGCAGCACGGTGTTGATGAAAAGGATCACCGCCGTTCCCGCAAGCGCCGGACCATAGTGTCCCGCGCCGCACAGCACGCCCACCGCAGCGGAACACCATAACGTAGCCGCCGTATTGATGCCCTGGATAGCACCCTGCTCGCGCATGATGACGCCGCCACCAAGGAAGCCGACACCGGACACCACGTACGCCGCGATCTGCGTAAGGGTGGTGGTGCCGTTACCGGTCATCGCGCCGAGCAGCACGAACAGGCACGCACCGCACGTGACGAGCGTGATGGTGCGAAGTCCGGCGGTGCGCTGGCGCATTTGTCTTTCAAGACCAATGCCGATGCCACAGGCCAATGCCGCGAGGAGAGGGAGAAGATAATCCAACATGAGCGATTCTTTAACTTGTATTGTCGCGCGGGTATTCCCGGTCCGCGGCAACGCGGACCCAGCGCCACCGTATTGACTGCGTATGACAGTCAAATGACAGCGGGCAAACCAATGCCCGGAACGTGGCTGATCACTGCGCCAAATAAACGCGCAGATAGAAAGTACACGGGCGAGGTATGAAGAGGCGCACCGTCTGCCTGCTGGCAGGACGGCGGCTCGAGATAAAAGCGTGGGTCCTGCCGGTCAGGCAGCGAGATACTTCGAAGGTCGATTACTGCAAGTGTCCAAGGCGTCAGCCCCAATTTTTACGATGCCCGGATTTTAGGCAGCCGCGAAGCGGCACGTCAACCTTGATTGTGAGGCCCCAAAGAAATTCCAGGGCTGCGATCGAATGGCGAAACACGCGAGAAGCGCGACAGCTAATGCGCTTCCAGGGCCAGTCGTCCGAGACGCTGGAACGCGTCGTCCAGGGTTTGATCGAAGGGTTGCGGGCAACTCAAGCGAATGAAGGAGGCAAAGCGCCGCGAGTTCGAGAATATGGTCCCTGGCGCGATGCGAATCCCTTCCGCGAGCGCAGCCTCGAAAAGGCGTTCCGAATTCGTACCCGAAGGCAATTCCACCCATAGCAGAACGCCGCCCGCCGGCGCGCTCAGCCGTGTACCGGATGGAAAATACCGCGCAATGGCTTCCGCGGTCGCAATCCGTTGAGTCACGAGGCGCTCACGCAGTTGAAACAGATGCCGGTCATAGGCCCCTGAACCCATGAACTCGGCAGCGACCAACTGGGACAAGGCTTCATTGTTCCGGCTTTGCGAAAACTTAAGCATCTTCACGCGTTCGTGCCATCGACCGGCAGACATCCATCCCAGCCGCATGCCGGGCGCCAGCACCTTGTTCAGCGACACGCAATGAATCACCCCGCCGCTTTTGTCCCACGCTTTAAGGGGTTTGTGCTGGTCGGGTTCATCGAGCAGTTCGCGGTAGGGATCGTCCTCGATCAGTGCGACCTTGTGCTGAGCGCAGAGTCGCACAAGCTCGACCTTGCGGTCATCGGGCATATTGCAGCCAAGCGGATTTTGCAAATGCGGCACGACGACCAGCGCCTTGATATTTCCATAAGCACGAAATGCCATTTCCAGCGCTTCGATGGATATCCCCGTGGACGGGCTGGTGGATATTTCAAGCGCCCGGAGCCCAAGACTCTCGATAATCTGCAAGACACCGAAGAACGCCGGTGATTCTATGGCAACCGTATCGCCGGCCTGCGTGACCGCGCGCAGCGCGAGATTCACCGCTTCCACACCGCCGTTGGTGACGACCACCTCTTCCGGCGACACCACCACCCCGGAAGAAAGCGCTCTCCTGGCAACGGCTTGCCTGAATGACGCGCCGCCGGAATCACGCCCGGACTCGGTGAGCAGCGTCGGTTTCTGGCGCAGGAGTTTGATGGTGAGTGCTTGCAGGCGCGCTGTGGGATAAAGCGCGGCCGCGGCAGTCGCCCCACCCAGATTCAACGCGTCAGGATATTGCTGCGCCAACGCAATGACCTTCGATATGGATTCATGCAACCCGACAAAGTGCGCCTCGCCGGGTGATGCGGTATTAGCCGGTTCATCCACGCAAGGTAAGGACGGACTCGTGCGCCTTCGCACGAAATACCCTGAACGCGGTTTCGCTTGCAGCCAGCCCGCGTCCTCGAGCCGACGGAACACTTGAAGCGCCGTGGAGAGACTGACGTGATGCCGTGTCATCAGCACCCGCACCGAAGGCATGCGATCGCCCGGCGCCAGCGTTCCGGACGTGATGACCCGGCGATAATGCTCGGCAAGGCGCTCGTAGAGCGGCTCGCCTGCCATTGGGAGGTCGCGCGGCAGAATGTCTGAAGACGTGGTCATGTGCTCATGCTGCCGGTGCGCGAGTGCGTGCGCCAGATACAGACGCGCCAATTATTGACGGATACAGATCAACGAATCATGATCTGTTGCGCAACAGATTCTACCGCGCTGAGTCTGTCGCACAAGCGTGGCGGCCAATAAGCTTGAAGGTGTTCAAGCCTTTAGCGAGCTTATGTCATGAAGACCGTCCATTTGCATTCCGGTGAGATCCACGCCAGCCGCCAACGCGCGGGAACGCAGTTCGTTGCAGTGCACGGCGCGGTGCGTTTGACGTATCGCGATCCTTCGCTCGACTGGCTCATGGATTTATGGCCTCGCGTTTGCGTCCGTCTTGAAGAAGGCAATGCCCATGTCATTTCCTGCAACGCCTGGGTCGAAGTCGATCCGGTCGGGGATACAGCGGTCGTGGGCTTGCCTGAGAAACCCGACGGCATCGGCATATCCATCGAAAAGTTTCGCGCGTGGCTCAAGGAAAAAACCCGCTCGTCGTGTGCCAAGGCTTAGCGCCCAGCCAATGCCCGGAATACTTTGATGCGCGCGAGATGCGGCCGGCGCAACACCGACATGCGACGCGTCCTTACTGCACTCGGCGACCAAACATCTTGCGAACCGATCGCGCTTTGCCGAAGCGGTCGGTTGGCGGAACTAGCAGGTAATATCCGCCGCTTGTGCTCGTCGGCTGTTGCTGGCGAGTGCAAGACTGCCATTGCCAATTTCAGATCAACGCCTGCCAAGTTGGCCTCGCCGCCCAGTCAAACGTCCTTCCATTGACGATAGGTCGCCGCCTGCCCGCGATACACACCGTCATCATCGATCAGGTTCCAGACCGTCACGTTCTCGATCCAGAACCGCCTGCCCGACTTTGCAATGCGGAGGCCGCGGTAACCGCTTGCATAGCCCTTGGTGCGTACCGATTCCAGCAAGGCGTCGCGCTCGTCGCGATCAGGATGTTCAGCCGACAAACGCGAACGCAACGCTGTAAATTCGCTCCATGAGTACTCGAAGCACTTTTGTGCCGCGCGATTTGCGTACACGAAGCGCGGGTCCGCGTCGGTGTCATGTGCGACGACGCAAAACGGCGCGTCTTCGTATAGCCACCGAGCGGCATCTTCCTGCAATGCATTCTGATCGATCAAAGGTGTACCGACAACGCGAAGATGGCTGCTGACGAGCAACTTGCAGAAATCGGGATCGAGGGCTAACAACGTTGTCATGGGTCAAGTCCGCCAAGAGGTTTCTCCGCCTACATTATTGCGCACCCTTGGAAAAATGCTCTGGCAGCCAGAAGTTGCGAATCGAAAACCGCATTTTCCATCTCAATATAAAGTCTTGACAATCAGCCCTTGCTTCACAGTGAAAGGACTATAGTGTCCTTGGCTCATCTGAAATATTTGTTCTGGATAACAAATCAATTTATTTGTTCGGACGACAAAATAATGAAACCAGTCACTTTCAAACTCATGAACGCAGCCGCACTTTTTGTATTGACCGCACTGCCGGCAACGGTGGCGCTCGCGGCCCCTTTGATCGTCGCGCATCGGGGCGGTGCTGGCGACATGCCTGAGAATACGCTTCAGGCATTTCACGCAGCGCTCGATAACGGCGCGGATGTATTGTGGATGACCGTGCAGGTGACGAGAGACGGCGTTCCAGTGCTGTACCGCCCCGGCGATCTTCGCGAACTGACGGATGGGCGTGGGCATATTGACGACATCACACTAGGCAAGATAAAAAAACTCAACGCGGGTTATTCGTTCGAGTCGAAAGACGCGTCGGGCAAGATCACTTACCCGTATCGTCACACGCCGCTGCGTATCCCCACTCTGCAAGAAGCGTTGAAAACTGTTCCTGCGTCCGTGCCGATCATGCTCGACATGAAACAAACGCCGGTCGCGCCCCTCGTGATCGCCGTCGCACGAATTCTTGAGGAGTCCAACGCGTGGTCGCGCGTGCGCCTTTATTCCACCGACGCAGAAGCCATCCAGAAAATGAGGTCTTACCCGAACGCGCAAGTGTTCGAAACGCGCGATGCGACGCGAGACCGTCTGCTTAACCTCTCGCTGGGCGGTACCTGCGACAACCCGCCGCCCGCCGGAAGCTGGGTGGGTATCGAGTTGCGCAGACAGGTCGAAATAGTCGAGCGCTTTGCGCTTGGGACCGGCGTGTCAAGGGTCTACGCCAAATGGTGGACGCCCGCCGCCGTGAAATGCTTCAGGACGAACGGGGATGTGAAGATCGTGGTGTTCGGCGTGGACTCGGCCGAAGCATACGCAACGGCGACGAATCTGGGAATCGATGCGGTCATGACAAATTCACCACGCGCGATGCGTGTGGAAAAGACGCCGCGCTAAAACCCGTGGTTCGCCTTTCATCGGGACGCGGCCGCATCAAAAGAAGATGAAGTCATCGTTGCTATCAGGAATGGCGTCGATCACGCGTTGCAACCCGCGGCCGCCAAGCCATCCGGCAAACACGATCACAACGGCGAGGCACATGCGTGCAGGCATGGATTGCTTGCGCATTTAACGCGCTGCCGTTGCGTTCGAAGGCAGGATCGAAGCCAGCACTTCGGATAATTCCGTCGTGCCGAAACGCAGTTCGCTGCGCGCCTCGACGTCAATATGGCCCGCGTTGTGCGTGTCGTACAGCTCCGTTATGAGCTTTGCGTGGTCCGCGCTCAAGCCAGCGCGTTGCAGCGTTGGCGTCCATTGTTCCCGCGGCAGCTCGTGCGCTTTGATCTCCCGGCCGATAACTTCGCTCAGCGTGCGGGCGACATCGAGTGCGCTGACGCGTTGGGGACCTTCCACGCTCACCGTGCGCAGCCCGTCGGCGTAGCCGTGATCGAGCAGCAGTTGCGCCGCAAGCCGCCCGACGTCCTGAGCGGCGACCGTCGGAAAGCGTTTGTTCAGCGGATGATGCAATGAAGGCAAGATCCCCGTCGATAAAACCACCGGCAGCACCCGCGCCCAGTTCTGCATGTGCTCGGCGGCACGCAACAGCGTCAGGTTTTGCATCACCGGCTTCAACTGGTTTTCCAGCGCGTGAAAAAGCATGGTGATGCCCGTGCCGCTTTCCAGCTCCGCGCCGTAGTCGGACAACGCAAGGACCCGCGAAGGTGGATTGGCGCGCAAGGCCTCGACGGTCATGTCAATCATGCGATGCATGGAAGCGGCCGGATGCGGGTCGCCGACTGGCACCGGGCAAAGGATCTGCACCGCGTCGGCGCCGCGAAGCACGTTCGAAACCGACGCTCGGTCCAGGAAGTCGGCGAGTGCAATTTCACATCCGAGTTGCGCCAGATCCGCGCCCTGTTGCTCGTTCCTGACCACCGCCCGGACCGCGTGCCCCGCACCGCGCAATGCAGCCGCCGTCGCCTTTCCCACGTTTCCCGATGCTCCAAAAATCACGATCATGCGGCGCTCCGTTTGTTTGCCTGAATGCTGGCATCGTAGGAAAGAACGGCACTCATGGCGCGCACGCATGGATGACAATGCGCAGAACCGGATGATTGTTTTGTGCCTTGCATCATGGCTTCAAATATCAAGCAAACCCGCGGAAAACCACGCACAATGCAGCCTGCCTCTTGCTCAAGGAGTCGTCATGAACACAGCAACGCCGCAACCCAATAGTTCGCGGGTCAATCTGCGCTCCAGCAAAGACCACGGCTGGACTAGTTTTGGCGCGGCGCTGCTCGGTGTATCGGCAGGTGTGCATAGGATTCCCGCGATGCCGCATCACAGGGTCGGCGTCCATGTCGGGCCACCGGTCGTGGCGCGTTGCGTCACGAGCGAATACCGGCTTTCGCGCGTGCAGGCGCACGGCGATGCCGACGTGATCCCGGCAGGACTCGAAGGTCAATGGACGGACGAATCCGACTGCACGATCCTGAGCATCTGGATAAGCGAGCCGTTCGCCGGCAGAACGCTGGAACAACTCGACCTGCGCCCGAGTCGTGCGCAGATTCGTCCGCAGCTTCAGATGCGCGATCCACGTTTCCAGCATCTCGCCTGGGCGTTGCGCGCCGAACTCGAAGCCGACGATTGCTCCGACCCGTTGTATGCCGAAAGCCTCTGCACCGCGATGGTCGTGCGTCTTGTCGATGGCGGCGTGACGAGCGCAGCGCTCGAGAACAAGCGCCGCACACTGGCGCCGAAAACGACGGCGAGGATCGTCGAGTTCATTGAAGACAATCTGGATCAGCGCCTGACGCTGGGTGACCTCGCCGCGCTCGCGCAGCTCAGCGTTCCGCATTTCAAGGTCTTGTTTCGTGAAACGCTCGGTTTGCCCGTGCATCGATATGTCATTGAACGGCGCGTGGAACGAGCAAAGGCGCTGCTGATGCAAGGCAAACTCAGCACCAGCCAGATCGCGCTCGATACGGGGTTCGCGCATCAAAGCCATAGGGCGCACTGGATGAACCGTCTGCTTGGACTCACGCCGCGAGAAATCGCGAAGGCTCGCGGGGAAGCATGACCATTTGCGAATGAGCGATATCGAGAACACATCCCGCGCATCGACATCCGCGTACAACGCCGATTTCGGCCTGTGGGCGCTCACCTTCAGTTATGTGCTCAGCCAGTTTTTCCGCAGCTATGTGGCGGTGATCTCGACGCAGCTCATCGGTGATTTTCACTTCACGCCGCAAATGTTCGGCTGGTTCTCGGGCGCGTTTTTTCTCGTCTTCGCGGCGGCGCAGATTCCCGTCGGCATACTCTTCGACCGCTTCGGAGTGCGTTATCCGACGGCCGTGCTGATGAGCATCGGTACGGTGAGCGTCGCTTTGTTATCCGTGACCGAGGATCCCGTTCTCGCGATCGTCGCACAGGCGGGAATCGGGCTCGGATGCGCGCCGGTCTTCATGGGTTTGCTGAACCACGTGCTGCGCAATAGCGAAGGCGGCAGTCCGCGCAGCGTTCGCGCGGTTACCGCGGTTACTACAGCGAGTGCAATCGGCATGATCGGCGGCTTGCTGGCGGCGTTTCCGCTGAGCCGCGCGACATCGGTTTATGGATGGCGGCCGGTGATGGGGTTATCGGCGATGTTCATGCTGATCGCGACGCTCGGCATCATGTTTTTCGTGCGTCGTCGTGAACATAGCGCTTCCTACGCGGTTCGCGCGGCCGGAGCAGCGGCAGCATCGGGCAACAAGAAAGGCATGTGGACCTTGATGCCCGTATGTCTTGCCATGTCGGTGGGCGCGACGTTTCGTACGTCATGGGGCGGCCCCTATCTCGCCGATGTATTCGGCTTCGACGTCATCGCCCGGGGCAATGCCATGACCATCACGAGTGTTGCGGGGATCGCAGCGTCCTTCTCCATTCCGCTGCTCGTGCGGCGAATGGCGCCGAAAACGCTGACGCTCGGATGGCTTGCGGCCGGCGTTTGTGCCGCGCTCGTGCTGGCATCGACACCTGCGCAAAGCCCGGTCATCAGTGTCGGCGCGATCTGCCTGCTGCTGTCAGTAGGCGCGATTCATCCGCTCGTGATGTCGCAAGCGCGCGGCATCATCGCGCCCGCGAAACTCGGGCTTGGTCTCGGGTTGCTGAACAGCCTCGTGTTCCTGGGCGTGGCGCTGGCAAGCAGCATCTTCGGAATGATCGCGGAGCATGCGCGTCATGCGGGGTTATCGAGCGCGGACTTGTTTTCGCGCTTGTTTCTGGTCACAGCCGTGCCGCTCGTGATCGGCGCGATTGCTTACTGGTTCAGCCCGACGGGGCCCGGCCCGACGGGGCCTGCGGCGCGTAAGAGCGGTTAGCTCCCCTCACGCGCCATCCTCGCGCCCTTGTTAAGGCCGCTCGCAACCACAGTCATTGCGGCGAGCACGACGAGCGCGGTGCCGTACACGTCGGTCGTCAGCCGCAAGCCGACCACATGGGCCATCGTACCTGCGAGGATAGCCGGCACACTGAAGGCCAGATAACTCAGCACGTACAGCGCCGCCATCAGCCCTGCGCGTTCATGCGCCTCTGCGAGCGGTAATACCGAGCGCAACGCGCCCTGGAACGCCGCGCCAAAACCCATCCCCGCAATGATCGTCCCGACAAAGAAGATTCCCGCGTTGCCCGTGTGCACGCCGGTCAGGGTGATAAGCAAGCCAGCCGCCAGCACGATTGCGCCGGTCAGCAGCAAGCGCAACGTGCTCATGGAGCGCAAGAGCATGACGGCGGCGAGACCGCCGGTGGTCAGCGCGAACACGACCCAGCCGCCTGTGGTGGCATCGTCGGCGCCGGTGACAGCGCGCGCAAGCGATGGTCCGAGCGACAAATAGAAACCGCCGAGCGCCCACACCGCAACGTTGACCGGCGCAATGCGCAGCAACGCCCCGCGCGCCGCCAGTGGAACGCGCACACGCGGAACCAGTGACGCGAGCGTTCCGGGAAGCCGGCTCACGGTTTCGGGCAGCACCAGCACCCAGGCTGCCTGTAACACAAACAATGCAACCAGCATCAGATAGACCAGCCGCATTGGCGCCGGCGCATATTCCACCAGCATGCTCGATCCGAGCGCACCCACGCCCATGCCGAAGAGCGGCGACAAGGTATTGACCAGGGAGCCGCGCGTAGGGCTTGCATCGAGGATCGCGGCGCCCAGCGCGCTTGTCGCCGCGCCGGTCGCGAAGCCCTGCAGCACGCGCGCGAGGATCAGGATGCCGACGCTGTGGGCATCGGTGAAAACGAGCATCGCCACGACTTCCAGCGCGATCCCGCCGATGATCACCGGACGCCGGCCAATGTGATCCGACAGCGCGCCCGTTGTCAGCAGCGCGGCCAGCAAACTGAACGCATAACTGGCGAACACGAGCGTGACCATGGCGGACGAAAATCCCCACGTTTCCTGGTACACCCTGTAAAGCGGCGTGGGGGCGCTGGATGCCGCGAAAAAGGTGGCCGAGGCGAACGCATAGAGCCCGAGCGCCTGAGACGACGAACGGGACGAACTCGGACTGGTATCGATAGCCATTGCACACTCCGCCGAATAAACGCAAAATAATTGCTTTAGCGGATTATGCGCGTTGTCCGGCGTTAACGCAACTTTTTAGCTTTAACGCTGGTTCGCAGCAGGAGTGGAGCACATGGCAGCACGAGAAGGTTTGCGGCCCGGCGGCAGAAGCGCGCGGGTTCAGGAGTCGGTCCACCGGGCGGTCAACGGCTTGCTGGCGGAAATGCCGCGCGACGCGATCACCGTGCCGCAGATTGCGGTGCGGGCGGGCGTGACGCCGTCGACCATTTACCGGCGTTGGGGCGACCTGCAAACCCTTCTCGCCGATGTCGCCGTGCAGCGTTTCTACCCCGACAACGGTCCCGCCGATACCGGTTCGCTGCAAAGCGATCTCGCAACGTGGGCGCAGGGATACCAGGACGAGATGTCATCGGCGCCGGGCCGTGCGATGACCCGCGACGTGCTCGCGGGCATGAACGCCGACGGCAGCGGCCCCGCGTGCCAGTGTGCGGCTATTACGCGCTCGCAGGTTCAGATGATCCTGGAGCGCGCGGTCGAGCGCGGCGAAGCGCCGCCGGCGTTGCACGATGTAATGGACGGCGTGGTCGCGCCGATCATGTACCGGCTGCTTTTCGACGATGAACCCATCGACCCCGCCTTCGCCCGCACGCGCGTGGCCATGTTGCTGGACGCACGCGCGGAAGCTTAAAACGCTGACACGACGTTATTCAGGCATCTTGCGAAACGCGATCGCAAAGCGGTTCCAACTGTTGATCGACGTGATCAGCAACGTCAGGTCGGTCAATTCCTTGTCGTCGAAATGCGGGCGGACGGCTTCCCAGACAGAATCCGGCACGTGATTCTGCGCGACCAGCGTCAGCGCTTCAGTCCACTCCAGCGCAGCGCGTTCCCGTTCGGTGAAGAACGGCGTTTCGCGCCATGCCGAAACCGTCGCCAGACGGCGTTCGGATTCTCCAGCCTTGCGTGCGTCGGCCACGTGCATATCCAGGCAAAAAGCACAGCCATTGATCTGCGATGCACGCAACCGCACCAGTTCCTTCAGGATCTGTTCGAGCGGGCTCTTGTTGATCTGTTCTTCAACGCCCAACAAGGCTTTGATGTCGGCGGGATTGGATTTGTAGAAATCAAGACGGGAAGTCATGAAACGCTCCTGGGAAAAGTCAGTCATTCGTGATTGATTTTGCTGGCGCGGGTATCGCTGTATCGGGCCACAGAAGTAGTATGCGAAAATCATGGCCTGCCTAGAAGAGCCAAGAATCATCACAATGACTAGTCCATGAAGCCCGCATTACCGAAGCTCGAGCTGGATATCGATCGTGCGCTTTCCGTGCCGGTTTATCTGCAGATCTGCACGCGATTCAAGACCGCGATCGCGCAAGGGCATCTGCGCTCCGGTGATCGCGTGCCTGCGGTGCGCGGCCTCGCGATGGAACTGAACTTGGCGCGCGGAACGGTGGAGATGGCCTACCGGATCCTCGCCGATGAAGGGTATCTGCAGGTTCGCGGCGCGGCAGGAACCATTGTTTCGCCAGCGCTGCCAGTTTCGGCAAGCGGCACCCGGCGTGCAGCGGGCAAACCTTTGCCGGCAGCGGCGCCTGCGTTGTCGCCCTATGGCAGCGGCGCACCTCGGCCGTATCAACTGGGCTTGCCCGCAATCGATGCATTCCCGCGCAAGGTCTGGAACCGGCTGGTCGCGCATCGGCTGCGCAGCGGCGACGCAACCGCGTTTGCGTACCCTGATCCTGCCGGCTTCTGGCCATTGCGCGAACGGATCGCCACTTACCTGGGGTTGTCGCGCGGAGTCGAATGCGTGCCCGAGCAGGTCTTCGTCACGACGGGTTATCGTGCGACGCTCGAACTCGTATTGCGCAGTCTCGCCTCGCCCGACGATGCCTTCTGGTTCGAGGACCCGGGCTACATTCTCGCCCGCCGTTTCCTGCTCGAAGTGAATGCGCGGCTCGTGCCCGTTCCCGTCGATGCACATGGCATCTCGGTCGAACGCGGCCTCGCCCTCAACGCGAATGCGCGCTTCGCGGTAGTCACGCCATCGCATCAAAGTCCGACGGGCGTGACGTTATCGCTGGAACGCAGGATGGCATTGCTCGACTGGGCGAAAGCCAACGGAAGCTGGGTGATAGAAGACGATTACGACAGCGAGTTCCGCTACGCAGGCCGCCCCCTCCCCGCGCTGAAAAGCCTGGATCAGCACGACCGTGTGATTTATAGCGGCACGTTCAGCAAGGTGATGTTCCCTGGATTGCGGCTCGCGTATGTGGTCGCGCCGGTCAGCGCAACGCAGCGTTTTCACGAAGTCTGCGCAAGCATGAACGCGGGGTCCCCCTATCTCCTGCAAGCAAGCGTGACCGACTTCATGGCGGAAGGCCACTTTGCGCGGCACCTGAAGAAGATGCGTTTGCTTTACGCGCATCGCCGGGAAATCACCGCGCACGCCCTTGCCGAAGTGTTCGGCGAGCGCCTCGCCATCGATCTCCCGCCGGGAGGCTTGCAGATGGCGGCGCATTTCGTCGACGGCACGGACGACGTAGCCGTGGCAGCCCGCGCCAATCCCGACGGCTTTGGCGAACAGGCGTTATCGCGCTGGTATATGGGTGTGCCGTCGCAAAGCGGTTTGGTGCTGGGGTTTGCCAACATCGTCGACGAAGATCAGGCGATGCGCCGCGCGCACGAACTGAAGCGTGCAGCCGACGCGTAGATCTATGCGGAAACCGACGTGACCGTGTTGAACGGCGCATGCATCAGCAAAGCGTTGCGAGCCTCCAATAATGCTTTGGACACCGCAACATCGCCGCCAACCAGGCCTTGCATCAGAACGAAATTCACGCTGCGAATGCCGATGGATTCCAGTGCGTACCGAAGATAAGGCGTGAGAAAATCGGGCTGCCGGGCGCGTTCGCCACTATGAAAACCGCCTGAACCCACCAGCACGAAAGTCGGCCGGTCCCGCATCAGTCCGACCTTGCCGTCCGGCGTCGATGTGAACGTCCGGTTGATCCGCAAGACGTGATCTATCCAGAGTTTCAGCGCGGCCGGGACCGTAAAGTTGTGCATGGGCGTGGTGATGATCAGAAGGTCGGTGTCCTCGACTTCTCGAATGACGCGCTCGGACCAGCCGAAGGCAGCGTCCTGCGAGTTTCCCGATGTCACCGCCGTTGCATAATCACGGCCGATCGGCGGCAGCGGATCAGCGACCAGATCCCGTTCAGTGATCTGCTGGTCGTGTGCCCCGAGCGTGCCGACCATTTCCCGTGCAAGGCGATACGCGTGGCTGGCTTCGCCATGCGGGCTGCTGTTCAACAAGAGCGCGCGCATCAGCGTGTCCTCGCCGGTGATGACGGCAAAGCGGGCTCCAGTGATTCGACGAAATGCATGCCTT
>NZ_CAXTGZ010000050.1:0-19052 GCF_964243625.1 uncultured Caballeronia sp. | reverse complement strand
GGCCGGATTCTCCAGATGCATGCGAACGAGCGTCAGGAAATCAAGGAAGTGCGCGCAGGCGATATCGCCGCGGCCGTGGGTTTGAAGGAAGCGACGACCGGCGACACGCTGTGCGACCCCGCTCATCCGATCATCCTGGAACGCATGATCTTCCCGGAACCGGTGATCTCCCAGGCCGTCGAGCCGAAGACCAAGCCCGACCAGGAAAAGATGGGTATCGCGTTGAACCGGCTCGCGCAGGAAGATCCCTCGTTCCGCGTGCAGACCGACGAGGAATCCGGCCAGACGATCATTTCCGGCATGGGCGAGCTGCACCTGGAAATTCTCGTCGACCGGATGCGCCGGGAGTTTGGCGTTGAAGCGACCGTCGGCAAGCCGCAGGTGGCGTATCGCGAGACCATTCGCATTCCGGTTGAAGATATAGAAGGCAAGTTCGTCAAGCAGTCGGGCGGCCGCGGTCAGTACGGTCACGTGGTGCTAAAGCTGGAACCGCAAAAACCGGGTACGGGCTATGAATTTGTCGATGCCATCAAGGGCGGCGTGGTTCCGCGCGAATACATTCCGGCCGTGGACAAGGGCGTCCAGGAAACGCTGAAGGCTGGTGTGCTGGCGGGTTATCCGGTCGTCGACGTCAAGGTGACGCTAACTTTCGGCTCGTACCACGACGTCGACTCGAACGAAAACGCGTTCCGCATGGCTGGATCGATGGCGTTCAAGGACGGCATGCGCAAAGCCAAGCCGGTGCTGCTCGAACCGATGATGGCCGTGGAAGTGGAAACGCCCGAGGACTTCATGGGCAACGTGATGGGCGATTTGTCGTCACGGCGCGGCATCGTTCAGGGGATGGAAGACATTGCCGGTGGCGGCGGCAAGCTGGTTCGCGCCGAAGTGCCGCTCGCGGAAATGTTCGGGTATTCAACGACGCTGCGCTCGCTGACTCAAGGCCGCGCGACCTACACGATGGAGTTCAAGCATTACTCCGAGACGCCGAACAATGTCGCGGAAGCCATCGTTAATTCGAAGTCGAAGTAAACATCGTCGAGTTTGGAGCTTGATGCAGAGCTAGATTCAAAGCGAAGTTTGCTGAAGTCCGCTGAAGTCGGCTGTTTTTTGCCGGTGGCAGCGGACTTTTTCATGCGTTTATCCATCGGCCAGCGGGAGACAGAATGAGCGACGAACAGCAACATGAACACGATCACACAGACTGGCGCGAGAACGGCGTCAAGGTCATCAAGGGCGATCAGCTCGATACCAACACGGCCCAGACGCCCGGCATGAACCGCGCGGCCGCGATCAATGCAGCGCGCGTCGGCGCGCAGAAGATCTGGGCCGGCACGGTCACGATCCATCCGAATGCCAAGACCGGGGCGCATCATCACGGCGCGCTCGAAAGCGTGATCTACGTGGTGCGCGGACAGGCGCGCATGAAATGGGGCAATCACCTGGAATTCACAGCCGAGGCCGGCCCGGGCGATTTCATCTTCGTGCCGCCTTACGTGCCGCATCAGGAGATCAACGCGCTGAGCGATGAACCACTCGAATGCGTCCTCGTGCGCAGCGACAACGAGGCGGTCGTGGTGAATCTGAACATCGATGCCGTGGAGCAGCCCGAAGAAGTGTTTTGGGTCGATCCGATCCACAAACATCCGCATCAGCACTGATAGATAGCGCTTGGATAACCCTCTTCCAGGGCGAAAATAATGCCGAGCGAAACGCGGGCCGGAAACGGAACGTAATTTGCTCCGCTAAACTGGATGTGCGCCGGAAAGCTGCTTTGAGCCGCGCCGGCGTGCGCAGTGTCGTCGAGTCAAGAACAACAACCGAACCCAGAACCGGACAGCCCGATGAAGAAAACCGTCACCACGCCCTTTTTCTCCGATTCCACGCTCGACGCAGCGCGCAACTCAACGGGAGAACTGGGCAACCATGCCATCGATGAATTCAAGGCCGGCCGGCTCTCGCGGCGCGAGTTGCTCAGGCACGCAAGCCTGCTGGGTTTGTCGACGGCGGCGTTGGCAGCGGGAGGCTTGCTCGGCATGCCTTCGGCACGCGCCCAGGCGCCTGCCGGGAAACCCGGCGCGACGATCCGCGTGGCGCATCTGACACCGTCGGGTCAGGTCGATCCGCTGACCGTGACCGATCCGGCCGGCCTCGCACTGATCAACCAGACGGGCGAATTCCTGATCGACGATGACGGCCAGGCGCTCGTCCTGCGCCCTTCTCTCGCGCTCTCGTGGAAACCCAACGCGAAGGGCGATGTGTGGACGTTCAAGCTGCGCCCGAACGTCAAATTCCACGACGGCCAGCCGATGACCGCCAAGGACGTCGCCGCGACCTTCAACCGTCTGGCCGATCCGGGCAGCGGTTCGGCGGCTTTGTCGGTGCTGAAGGGCGTGTTGTCGAAGGGGTCGGTGAAGGCCACTGACGACATGACGGTCGAGTTTCATCTCGATGCGCCGAACGGCAATTTCCCGTATTACGTTTCGTCCGATACCTACAACGCCGTGATTCTGCCGGCGAATTTCAGCGGCACCTACGAGAAGTCGTTTCCCGGCACGGGCCCGTTCAAATTCGAGTCCTACACACCGAAGGTGGGTGCATCGTTCGTGCGGAACCCCGATTATTGGGGCGAAAAGGCGTTGCCGGAGCGCATCAAGTTCTCCTTCTACGCCGATGAACAATCCGAACTCCTCGCGCTGCAGGGACGCCAGGCCGACGTGATGGGCGACTTTACCGTCCAGGGCGGCCTGAGCATGATGACGAACCCCGAGTTCAAGGTGCTGGGCGTGAAATCCAGCGCGCATCGACAGATGCACATGCGCACCGACACCGGTCCTTTCAGGGACAAACGCGTGCGTCAGGCGCTGGCCCTCGCGGTGAATCGCGAAGTGATCGTGAAGGGTCTGTTCAAGGGGCACGCCGCGCTTGGGAACGACAGTCCGTTCTCGCCGGTGTTTCCATCGAGCGATCTGAGCGTGCCGCAACGCAAGATGGACTTGGCGAAAGCCAAGCAGTTGCTCGCGGCCGCCGGCGTGCCGAATGGTTTCGATGTCACCCTCACCACCGAAAAGTACATGGAGATTCCCGACCTCGCGGTGGTGATCCAGAACGCGGCGAAGGCGATCGGCATCAAGATCACATTGAAGGTCGAGAGCCAGGAGTTGTATTACGGCGCGGGAACGTATGGCAAATCGGACTGGCTCGATTCGCCGCTCGGCATCACGGATTACGGACATCGCGGGGTGCCCAATGTGTTCCTGAATGCGCCGCTTACCAGCGAAGGCACGTGGAACGCGGCGCACTTCAAGAACCCGCAGTACGACAAGCTGGTCGCGGATTTCGTGGCGGCGCTCGACGTCGCATCGCAGAAAAAGCTGTCGGGGCAGATTCAGACGCTCCTGCTCGACGAAACCCCGGTCGTCATTCCGTACTTCTACGACCAGCTGATCGTCACGCGGGCGAACGTGAAAGGCGTGCGCTTCAACGCCATTTCGCAGTTGTATTTCGAACGCGCGACCATCGGCGCCTAGCCGTTGATCCGAGGACGCCCTGAGTCATGAACACCGCCTCTACTTCGGCACCTGCTGCAAAGCCACGCGGTGAATACGGCAGCGCACTACGCATTGCGCGGTTTATCGGCGTGCGGCTGTTTCTGGCGGCAATCACGCTGTGGCTGCTTTCCGTGATCGTATTCGCGGGCGGCCAGTTGCTTCCCGGCGATGTCGGCCGTGCAATCCTCGGCCCTCTCGCCGACGCACGCGCAGTCGCTGCGCTCAACCATCAACTCGGTGTCGACCGGCCGCTGCTCACGCAGTACGCCGCATGGATAGGCCATTTCCTTCGCGGCGACATGGGCGAGTCGTATTCGTATCGCGCGCCGGTTGCGCCGTTCATCGGCGCTGCGTTGCTCAACTCGGCGAAGCTCGGGGCGCTGGCGTTTATCGTCGTGGTGCCTCTGGGGATTGCCGGGGGCGTGTACGCCGCGCTGCACGAGGGCCGCTGGATCGACCGGACGATCAGCATCACGGGGTTGTCGGCGACGGTCGTGCCTGAGTTCGTATCGTCGATTGTGCTGATTCTCGTGTTCGGCATCTGGCTGCAATGGCTGCCAATCGAAGCGACGTATCCGCCCGGGTCGAACGTGCTGGTTCAAATGCAGCATCTGATCCTGCCCGTGTTGCCGCTCGTGCTCGTGTTCTTCGGGTATATCGCCCGGATGGCGCGTGCGGGAACCGTGGAAGCACTCGATGCCGACTACACCCGCACCGCGATCCTCAAGGGCTTGCCGCGCCGCGTGGTGATCATGCGGCACGTGTTGCGCAATGCGCTGCTGCCGACCGTCACGGTGGCCGCGACGCAACTCGGCTACATGATCGGCGGCCTGGTCGTCGTGGAGACGCTGTTCCATTACCAGGGCATCGGCTCGCTGATCTACAACGCCGCGAAGGGCAAGGACTTTCCGATGCTCGAAGCGGGCGTGCTGACCATCGGCGTGATCTATACGACGGCCAATCTGATCGCCGACGGGTTGTACGTGGTGCTGAATCCGCGCTTGCGGGTGAGGAATGCGCAATGAGCACTGCCACCGCCGCACCGTCATATAAAGCACCCAAGTACGAGCGCACCAAAGCACTCTTGCGTTCGCCCACATTCCTGGTCGGCGCGCTGATCCTGCTGTTCTGGGTCGCGTGCGCAATCGGCGGGCATTGGGTCGTGCCGCAAGATCCCTACGCGTCCGATCCGCTGAATTCCCTCACGCCGCCCGACGGCACGCACTGGTTCGGCACCGATCAGCTCGGCCGCGATGTCTTCGCTCGCGTGATCGTCGGCGCGCGGGACATTCTCACCATTGCGCCCTTGGCGACGCTGCTCGGCACGGTCGCGGGAACGGCCGTCGGCTTGATCGTCGGTTATTTCGATGGCTGGGTGGACAACGTCGTAGGCCGCCTGATCGACGCGGTCCTCGCGCTGCCGCTCGTGATCGTCGCGCTGCTCGCGCTCGCTGCCGTGGGCGCGAGCAACCTGACCGTGATCCTCGTGATCGGCATCACGTTCACGCCGATCACCGCGCGCACCGTGCGCGCCGCCGTGTTCGCCGAGCGCAATCTCGACTACGTGCTCGCGGCCCAGCTTCGCGGCGAAAATGCGTTCTACATCATGTTCGCGGAAATCCTGCCGAACGTGCTGCAGCCGATCATCGTGGAAACGACTGTGCGGCTCGGCTATGCAATCTTCTCGGTCGCGACGCTGTCGTTTCTCGGCTTCGGTATTCAACCGCCATCGGCGGATTGGGGTCTTGCGCTCTCCGAGTGCTACACGCTGATGGCAGGCGGCGCGTGGTGGACGGTCGTCTTCGATGCCGCCGCGATCGCCTCGCTGGTCGTGGGCGTCAATCTGGTTGCAGACGGCATACAGGGAGTGCTCGACCGATGAACGGCCCGCCTCCATCCGCTTTCCCCATCTTCGATGGATCGAAGAGCGCCGAAACCGATGCGCTGACCATCGTCGGCCTGACGGTCGCGTATCGCACGCGCGGACGTGATCGCGAGATCCTGCAGGACATCTCGCTGCGAGTGAAACGTGGCGAGGCGTACGGGCTCGTCGGCGAATCGGGCTGCGGGAAGTCCACTGCCGCGCTCGCCGTGCTGCGTTACCTGCCGCGCAACGGCCGCGTGAAAGCGGGCAAGATTTCTATCGCAGGGCACGACATTTCGTCGATGAACGCCGACGCTTTGCGGCACATGCGCGCGAATGCGGTTTCCATGGTGTACCAGGACCCGGGGCGCGCGCTGAATCCGTCGCTGACGATTGCGCGGCAGGTGTCGGAGGCGTTCGAGCTGGCGGGTTCGTCGGTTAGCGAGGCGCTGGAGCGCACCATCGATATCTTGCGGCGCGTGCGCATCTCGTCGCCCGAGCGCGTGATGGAGAGCTACCCGCATCAGTTGTCGGGCGGCATGCAGCAGCGCGTGGTGATCGCAATGGCGCTGGCGTGCAACCCGGAACTGCTGATCCTCGATGAACCCACGACCGGCCTCGACGCAACCGTCGAAGCCGAAGTGCTCGACCTGATTGCGCAACTGCGCAAAGAACTCGGCACGGCGGTGCTGTTCATCAGCCACAACCTCGCGGTGATCGGGCGCATGTGCGACCGCGTCGGCGTGTTGTACGCGGGGAAACTGGTCGAAGAAGGCGCCACGCGCGATGTGTTTGCGAAGCCCCGGCATCCTTACACGGTCGGGCTTTTGCGCTGCCTGCCGACCACCGGGCGAAGCAAGGACACGGGCCGCCTCGATACCATTCCCGGCTCGCTGCCGCTGCCGGGAACCGTGACGCAGGGTTGCATCTACGCGCAGCGCTGCAAGCTCGCCGATGACCGGTGTCATCGTGAAGCGCCGCCGCCTTATCGCGTTCAGGCGGCGTTCGGCGATCAGATGTCGCGATGCCATTACCACGAACGCGCGACCGAGTTGCCGCGCGCCACGCCCGAGGTCTTGGGCGAGCGTCCGCAACGTGATGAAACGGCGATTGCGCTGCGGGCGGTGGGTTTGTCGAAGACGTTTCATGCCGGCGGGGAATCCATACGCGCGGTCCACGATGTGTCGATGGAACTTGCGCTTGGCGAGACGCTCGGCCTCGTGGGGGAATCAGGCAGCGGTAAAACGACCCTCGCGAAGCTCCTGCTCGGACTGTTGTCTCCGGACGCGGGCGGGTCTATCGAACTCGATGGAGCAACACTCCCGCCACGTGTCACGAGCCGCAACGACGAACAAGTGAAGTCGCTGCAGATCGTGTTCCAGAATCCGGACTCGGCGTTGAATCGCGCGCATTCGGTGCGGCGGCTGATCGCGCGGTCGTTATCCAAACTGGGCGCGTTGCGCGGCGCCGCGAAAGAGGCGCGTTTGCAGTCGCTCACTGCGGCCGTCCGTTTGCCCGAACGTTATCTGAGTTCGCGCACCCAGCAGTTGTCGGGCGGATTGAAGCAGCGCGTTGCGATTGCGCGTGCGTTTGCGGGCGATCCGCGCGTGGTCGTGTGCGATGAACCCACCTCCGCACTCGATGTCTCCGTGCAGGCCGCCATCCTGAACCTGCTCGCAGACCTGCAGCGCGAACGCGGCGTGAGCTACGTTTTCATCTCGCACGATCTGCACGTCGTGCGGTATCTGTCGGACCGTATCGCCGTGCTGTATCTCGGACGGCTGATGGAAATCGGCCGCGCCGCCGATGTCTTCGATGGCCCACATCATCCTTATACGGAGGCGCTGTTGTCATCGGTGCCGGCGCTCGATGGAGCGGGCGCGGCGCGGGAGCGCATCCGGTTATCGGGCGAATTGCCGAGCGCGGCGAATCCGCCATCGGGCTGCGTATTCCATACGCGTTGTCCAAGGAAGATCGGCGCAATTTGTGAGCAGCGGGAACCGCCGTATGCGGATGCTGCGAATGGACATCGGATTCGATGTCATATTCCGCTGGAAGAGCTGAGGCAATTGCAGAGGGCCGAGTGAGCCGGAATCACGTTGATGGAACCAATCGTCGCGCGTCGCCTCATATCGAGTTCAATGTCCGACATGAGGGATACAACATGAAGCGAAACATCTCAGCGGCCTTTGCGCTTGCTATAGCCACGACGTTCGGCGCCATCTCCCTTGCCCAGGCCCAGCAAGCTGCGCCGCAGGCCCCGGCAGTCGACCCCAGCTTTTCCGCGTACACCCTCGCGCAGGAATGCGCGCAAAAAAGCGATAACGCCGCGCAAGGACAATGCATTGGCGCGGTGCGCGGCATTGTTCGCGGGTATCAATACGGCGTGTTGTTCCTTGGGCAGCGTTCGCAATTGAACCCCAACGAGACGCAGAACGTGTCGCTGTGCCTGAGCAATACGCCGGTGTCCACGCTCGTGGATGAGTTTCTTGCAGATGCCAAGCAAGTCGATGAAGCCGCACTCAAACGCACGCCCGCCGAGGTTGCCGTCCTCGGCTCGGTGCATTCGCATCACGCCTGCATGTAGGTGGTTTAAAGCATTTCAAGCGAGCGCTTTGACTTTGGCGGTTTGAACTGTGCATCGATTTGCGCCAGCTCTTGCGCCGACAAGCCGATATCGCGCGCCGCCGCATTTTCCGTGACATGCGCAACGGTGGACGCCTTTGGTATCGCAATGACTTGCGGTTGCTGCAGAACCCACGCGAGCGCGATTTGCGTCGGTGAAACGCCGCGTGCGCCGGCGATGTCGTTCAGCACGCTTTGCTTGGGCAAGCGCGAATGATCGACCGGGCTATAGGCCATCGCAGGCATGTTCCGTTCGCGCATCCAGGGCAGCAGATCGAACTCCGGACCGCGGCGCGCCACGTTGTACAGGATCTGATTGGTGGCGCACTGGTTGCCGTTTTCAAGCGCGAACAATTCGATCATGTCGTCGGTGTCGAAATTGCTGACGCCCCAATGACGGATCTTGCCGGCAGCCTTGAGACTTTCGAACCCGGCGATCACACCTTCGATATCTTCGCCGCCGCGCCAGTGCAGCAAATACAGATCAATACGATCGGTTTGCAAACGCTTCAGACTACGCTCACAAGCGGCCTTCACGCCCGCTTCGCTGCCGTTATGCGGATAGACCTTGCTGACAATGAACAACTCGTTGCGTCGAGCGCCCAGCGCTTCGGCGATGAGCTTTTCACTGTCGCCATCGCCATACATCTCGGCGGTATCGATAAGCGTCAGTCCCAGATCCACGCCCGCCTGCAGCGCCTTGATCTCCTCGCTGCGCTTACGCGCGTTTTCGCCCATCTCCCACGTTCCCTGACCCAGTGCGGAGATCTGTTCGCCGGACGGCAGATGGACGGATTTGTGCGGTGAAGTCATCGGAAGCCTCGCTCAGTCTTGAAGTCTCATTGGGCTGCGGATGAGCGTAGCAGTTCAACATTTCACTAAACGAATGCGTGCCCCTCGCGTTTTTCATCGGGCGACACGCTTCCTTCTCAATGATCAGACCAGGCCCACCAGCAGCGGTCCCAGCAGTGTCAGCAAGACATTGGCCAGCGCATACGTGATTGCGAACGGCACGGTAGGAACCGCGCTTTCCGTCTTGTCGAGCAGCGCGCCAAACGCCGGGTTCGCGCTGCGCGACCCGGTCAGCGCGCCCGCCAGCAGCGCGGCGTTGTTGTACTTGAGGACGTAGCGGCCGAAAATCATGGTTAGAACAAGCGGCAACACTGTGACGACCACGCCGAGCAGGAAGATCGTCATGCCGCTTTGCTTCACCGTCACCACGGCCTGCAATCCCGAGTTCAAACCGACCGCAGCCACGAACGCGGCGAGCCCGAAATCCTTCATCAATTGCGACGCCGCCGATGGCATCACGCCGTACATCGGATGCTTGCCGCGCATCCAGCCGAACAGGAGGCCGGCGAGCAGGCAACCGCCGCCTGAACCGAGCGTCAGCGGCACGCCGCCAACGGTCACCACGATCAGGCCGATCAGCAAGCCCAGGACAATGCCCACGCCCATGTAGATGAAGTCGGTCTTGTTCGTGACCGGGAGTTCGTAACCGGCGGCATCGACGGCGCGTTTTGTGTCCTGCGGCGACCCGTAGAAGGTGATCACGTCGCCATGTTCGAGCTTGGTTTCGGGCAGGATCGGCAACGGCTGGTCGGCACGCCTGATCTCCTGCACAAAAACGCCGTGACGCAGATCGCGATCCACGGTCGTGCGCATCGCGGCAATCGTCATGTGATTCATGCCCTTGCGCGTGAAGACGCCTTGCCGGTTCTGCATCACGACGCTGATGCCATCCGTATCCGCCACCTCCTCGCCAATGTCCGGCGCGGTTGCGACCATCACCTCGCGTCGTCCGACCACGAGCACGACGTCGTCGGCTTGCAGCATCACGTCCGGACGCGGTTCCAGCGCCTTGCCTGCGCGCCTGATGCGCTCGATGGTGATCATGTCCGCGCCAGCCAGCTCGATCTCGGCGACCGTCCGTCCTGCAGCGCCATTTGACCCGAGCGCGGCGCCCGCCGCGTTGCCGCTGGTAATCCGGTAAGCGCGGCCGACCAGCTCCGGCAAGGCCGCTGTCTGTCCCGGACCATGCGCGACGGTGCTGCCAAGCAGGCTCTTCTCGGCTTCAACGGCCGCCTCCCTCAGGCCTTGTCCCATGAACTTCGGCAAGATGTTCACGCATACGATGATCGCGCCGAGCGACCCGAACACGTAGGTCACGGCGTAGGCAATGGCGACATCGGATTGCAAGGACTTGGTCTCGGCCACGGGCAAGCCGAGACGCGCGATGGCGTCGCCCGCTGTACCAATGATCGCGGATTGCGTGAGCGCGCCGCCGGCCAGCCCGGCGGCAATGCCCTTGTTCAACCCGAAGAGCTTGGCGCAGATCAGCACGGTGACAAGAGCTGAAACCGCGAGGAAAACCGCCATCGCGATTTCACGCAGCGTCTTGCGCGACAAGGAGTTGAAAAACTGCGGACCGGAGTCGTAACCGACTGCGTAGATGAAGATGGCGAACATGACGGACTTGACGCCGTTATCGATCTGCACGCCGAACTGGCTGATGACCACCGCGGCCAGCAAGGACCCGCCTACTCCGCCAAGCTGGAACTTCCCGAAGTTGATCTGGCCAATGAAGTACCCCACCGCGAGCGACAGGAACAACGCTATTTCCGGAGACTTCGTGAAAATCTGGTGTATCCATTCCATGGTGCCCTCGCTAGATTGTGTTCCCGTCCGACCTTGACTGCTCAGCGCGTTTCGTTACGCGTTTGTTGTGCTTTTTAAAACGCTATCCCAGCTTGCCTGCGAGCCCGACAACCAACGGACCCATCAGCGGCAGCAGCACGTTCGACAACGCATACGTGATGGTGTAACCAATAACAGGTGTTGCGTTGCCCGTCACCCCAACCAGTGCGCTGATTGCAGGAGTGCTGCATTGCTGGCCCGCTATTGCGCCAAGCAGCATGGGAACCTCTAGTTTGAGCAGCCATCGCCCGATCGCGAGCGATACCAGCGCCGGCCCGAGCGTGATGACAACGCCCGCGAGCGGCAAGGCGATACCGTATTCACGGATGAGGCGGATTGCATCGGCGCCCGCGCCGAGTCCTACAGCGGCGATAAACGTGCACAACCCGAAATCCTTCAGCACTTGCGCGGCGGCCGAAGGCAGGGAGCCGATCACCGGGAAGCGCGAACGAATCCAGCCGAACAGCAGACCTGACAGAAGACACCCGCCGCCTGTGCCGAGGGTGATCTGTATATCGCCCATCCGCGCGCTGAGATGGCCAATAAGAATTCCGAGGATCACGCCAATGCCGAGGAACACGAAGTCCGTCTTCAGCGTCGCGCGCACGATGTAACCCAGCTTCGCCGCACCACGCCGGACGTCTTCGGATGCGCCGATCAACGTCAGCACGTCCCCACGATGCAACTCCGTTCCGGGGAGCGCCGGGATCGTGCTGTCGAGCCGCGTGACGGCGGAGATGTAGACGCCGTGGCCGTCGGCGGGAGTTGCGCGGGCGCGCACTTGCGCCACGGTCAACCCATGCACTTCGCGCCGGGTAAGCATCACGTCGAGCGTCTCGGCGTAGACATCGGCGACATCGCTACCCGACACTTCCTCGCCTATCGACGGCAGTGCTTCGAGCAGCACTGCGCGACGTCCGCCGATCACAATGCGGTCGTCGCGCTTCAGGACAAGACCCGGCTGGGCCTTGACTGTGGAGCGGCCGCGCACGACACGCCCCACCGTGATTTCATTGCTGAAGCGCTGTTCCAGCGCATCCACGCGCATCTGCGCCGCGCCCGTCACACGCACTTCACGCGCCACGAGCGACGGCGCCGCGAGCCGCTGCCCTTCCCCGAGCGCGCTGTCGCCGCCGAGCGTACGCCAGAGGCGCTCGGCTTCATCGCGCAAATTCACGCGCAGGATCAGCGGCGCAACCTGGCTTGTGAACAGGACGATGGTGACAAGCCCGAACAGGTAACTCACGCTATACGCAGTGACGATGTTGGCCTGCAACCGCGCGATCTCTGCAGACGGCAAGGCGAGTTTGCCAATGGCTTCGGACGCCGTGCCGACCACGGCGGATTCTGTCGCCGCGCCCGCGAGGAGGCCGGCCGCTGTCCCTCGATCCAGTTTGAACAGCGCAACGGCGCCGAGCACCAGTCCAAGCACGACGACAATTTCTACAATCGACAGAAGCCCGTAACGCCAGCCCCGCCCTACGTTGGCGAAGAACTGCGGGCCGCCGGTGAAACCCAGCGCAAAGATGAACAGTGCAAAAGCGATGTTTTTCAGTTCCGGCGAAAGCCGCGCGCCGCTCTGGCCCAGGATCAATGCAACGATCAGCGTTCCGCACACGCCTCCCAACTGAATGGGGCCCAACTTGAAAGAACCGATGAAAAACCCGATTGCCAAGCTGGCAAATAAAGCAATCTCGGGTTGCCGCGCCAATAAGTTCCATATCATGAAATTATCGCCTCGATTGAATATCGATTTGCAACGATTAAAGAAGGCTCGCCATTCGAATTAAGGATTTGATTAAATATTTTTATCGCTTTCAGGTTAAAACAGTTTTAAGTGAGCCGTCTGCGTCCGTGCAGCCTGTCAAGCTGGGCATGCCCGATTCAAAAGATTTTTATTGTCACACGGGCCTCTTCTTGTGACTGCGCGAGAAGCTGAACTTAGTACGGAACGTGAGCCGGTTTTACCTCATTCCGCGTGTTCAGAAACCAGCAACTGTCTGCCTTAAGCAATTGTTTCGATCAAAAATAACCACTCTTCGTTTAATGCACTGCAAGAAACTGATCAGCGCTGTCCAGCCCGCGAAACAAAAATCTGCATAAATCTGACGATCCATTCCAAAAAGCACTTAAGTGTAATTTTTCATTGCAATGACTCCGCAAATATGAAAGTCTTACGTTAATGCGGAATGCAAACAAGAAATAAAGTAGATATTGCAATTCCGCACAGGTGTCAATGCGGTTGATCGATACCGAAAATCAAAAAACGCTGCTCGCATGGGTGATATGCGAAGCAGTTCATCGTTATTTAGGACACTGAGAGGTAAGGGTTATGAATCAGATTCATGCAATGCGGGTTTTCGTGCGAGTCTCGGAAACAGAAAGCTTCAGACGGGCCGCGCAGCAACTGGATGTATCGAACGCTCTTGTCACTCGGGCGATTGCGATGCTCGAAGCGCATTTGCGTACGCGGCTAATCAATCGAACGACTCGCAACCTCTCACTGACAGAGGCCGGTACCCGTTATCTCGAGGGGTGCCGTGCACTACTGGAGGAACTCGACCATCTGGAATCGATGGTCGCCCATACGGAGGGCGATCCCAGCGGCACGCTGCGCGTGGTGGCTTCGGGATCGCTTTCGTTAATGGCCCTTACGCCGCTGATCGACGGATTCCGGCAGGTCTATCCGAAAGTGAATGTCCGTCTTACGCTCTCGGAGCGTCACGTCGATCTGGTCGAAGACGGCTTCGACGTGGGTATCGTGACTGCATTCATGGTGTCGAGCACGGCGCTTGTCGAACGCCCGGTTGCGACCAATACGCTGATCCCGGTCGCCACGCCCGCTTACCTCGAGGAGCACGGCTCGCCCAGCCAACCTGCCGACCTGCTGCATCATTCGTTCGTGGCGTTGCCGAGCGAGATGCGCAGCGCCACCTGGCACTTCCGGCATCGCAGCAACGGCAGTGCCGACCAGGTCACGCTCGCGCCCGTTTATACGGTCAACAGCGCGCTGATGGTGCGGCTCGGAACGCTTGCGCACATGGGTATCTCGATCCTTCCGGAAGGCGTCGTAGCCAAGGATCTGGAGGACGGATCGCTGGTGCGCGTGCTCGGCGATTACGCAATCGACGACCCCGATGTCAAGGTGTCGATCGTTTATCCTGGACGTCAGTATCTGCCAGCGAAGACGCGTGCTTTTATCGACTACACGCTCGAGCATATGGGTCCTGGTGGAGAAGTCGGCGTGCCGCAGGCTCCGGACAGTGTCCTGGCCCGGCTTTCAATGGCCCATCCAGCGAGTGCCATCGCTAACTAAAACGTTTGCGTGACAACGGGGTGCCAACTCGATGCCGATCTCAATGATCGTCTTCAGCAGCCGTCAATACGATCGCGATGTCTTCACTGAGGCAAACGCGGCTTTCGGCTACGCCCTGCAGTTTCAGGAATCGCAACTCAACGCGCAGACGGCGGTTCTCGCGCATGGTTGCAACGTGGTATGCCCATTTGTGAATGACGTTGTCGACGAAGCTGTCCTGGAGACGCTTCGCGACGGCGGCACTCAACTTGTGGCGCTGCGCTCGGCCGGCTTCAACCACGTCGATCTGGCCGCCGCAAAGCGGCTCGGAATCGGCGTGGTCCGCGTTCCTGCCTATTCACCGCACGCGGTTGCCGAGCACGCAGTTGGTTTGATCCTCACGCTTAATCGCAAGCTGCATCGCGCTTATGCACGTACCCGCGACGGTGATTTCTCGCTCAACGGCCTGCTGGGTTTCGACCTGCACGGCAAAACGCTTGGGATTATCGGCACAGGAGTCATTGGACGTGTGTTCGGCAAAATCATGGCGGGTTTCGGCATGACTTTGCTGGCATACGATCCAGGACCGCCCGCAAAGGACCTGGTTGCAGCCGGAGCGCAGTATCTGGCGCTTGAAGCGCTGCTGGCTCAATCCGATATTATCAGCCTGCATTGCCCTCTCCTGCCTTCGACATATCACTTGATCGACGCAGCCGCGCTTGGGCAAATGAAACATGGCGCAATGCTCATCAATACAGGCCGCGGCGGACTGATTGACAGCAGCGCACTTGTCGATGCGCTAAAAAGCGGCCAGCTAGGCCATCTCGGCCTGGATGTCTATGAAGAAGAAAGCGGACTCTTCTTCGAGGACCATTCGAATCATCTTCTCCAGGATGATGTGCTTGCGCGCTTACTCTCGTTTCCAAATGTGATCGTTACTTCTCATCAGGCGTTCTTTACGCATGAAGCCCTGAGCGAGATTGCAAACACGACGCTCGAGAACATAAAGGCGTGGTTCGATGGTTCTTCGCCCATTCAAACGACTCTCTAAGCTTTCAATCCTTACCGCGCATATTATATACGCGCAATTAACATGATTTGAAATGTCAACCGTTTGATTGACGTCGATATCTTATCAATCTTTTTTATTCTTCATATGAATTAATGAATCAATAGTAAATGCCGAGTTTTAATAGGCACACGATTTGCTTCCACTAAACCCACGTTGACCACTTCCGGTCGACTTCTCCCTTTTCCAAGCGGGTGGCGGGTTGGACGCATTCAAAGATCTGATTGTCGCGAGGCCGGAAGGTCTTTATTGCCCGCCGGGCGACTTCTTTATCGATCCGTGGCGCCCGGTCGATCGGGCAATCATCACGCATGCCCATGCGGATCACGCCCGTTTCGGACATGCGCGCTATCTTGCGGCAGAAGCGGGCGTTGGTGTATTGCTATCGCGCCTGCCGGGTATCGAATTACAAGGCGTTCCGTACGGGGAGCGTCTTGTCATTAACGGCGTCTCCGTCTCACTGCATCCCGCCGGCCACGTGCTGGGCTCGGCGCAAGTCCGTGTGGAACATGGCGGCCGTGTGTGGGTCGCTTCCGGCGACTACAAGGTCGACCCGGACCCGACTTGCACACCGTTCGAACCCGTGCGCTGCGACACGTTCATCACGGAATCCACTTTTGGTTTGCCGATTTATCGATGGGACCCGTCGCACGTTACTTTTGGCGGTATCGATTCGTGGTGGCGGCATAACGCGGCAGAGGGACGCGCGTCCGTATTGCTCTGCTATTCGTTTGGCAAGGCGCAGCGGGTTCTTGCCGGAATCGATGCAGGTATCGGTCCCATCTTTTGTCATGGCGCCGTGGAACCGCTGAACCGGGCTTATCGGGCAGCGGGCGTGGCCTTGCCGGAAACACGTCTTGTCAGTGATGTCGCCGCCAAGGACAAGGGTGTGTTCAAGGGCGCGCTGGTCGTCGCGCCGCCGTCGGCACAAGGCAGCACGTGGATGCGGCGCTTTGGCGACTACAGCGACGCGTTCGCTTCCGGCTGGATGCGCCTGCGGGGCACGCGGCGCCGGCGCGGCCTGGATCGCGGTTTCGTGCTGTCCGATCATGCGGACTGGCCGGGGTTGCAGGAGGCGATCGGTGCGACGGGCGCGGAACGTGTGATCGTCACGCACGGCCAGATCGAACCGATGGTGCGGTGGCTGCGTGAACAGGGACTCGAAGCCGGTGCGTTCACGACCGAATACGGCGACGACGCAATCGAAGCGGACGCAGCCGAAGCCGCTGGTAGCGCCGAACCCGAGGCAGCGTCCCAATGAAGCGCTTCGCCGCGTTATACACCGCGCTCGACGGCACGACATCGACGAAAGAAAAACTCGAAGCACTGATCGCGTACTTCTCTGCGGCAGAACCCGAGGACGCTGCCTGGGCGTCGTATTTCCTGAGCGGCGGCAAGCCGCGCCAATCTGTTCCTACGCGCCTTCTCACCGAGTTCGCCCGCGAGCGGGCCCGCCTGCCGGAATGGCTGTTCGAAGAGTCGTATCAGGCCGTTGGCGATCTCGCCGAAACCATCGCGCATATCTTGCCGCCGGCGCAACGCACGTCTGAGCTCGGCTTGGCGCAATGGATCGAAGGCCGCGTGCTGACCTTGCGCGGCCTGGAACCCGACGAACTTCGCACGCGCCTGCTCAGTTATTGGGACGAACTCGACTGGAGCGAGCGTTTCCTGCTGACCAAGCTGATTGGCGGCGGGTTTCGTGTCGGCGTCGCGCGTCAGCTCGTCGTGCGGGCCCTCGCGGAAGTCGCGGGCGTCGATCACAAACGCATTGCACAACGCATGGTCGGCTGGACCGACTCGCGCCAGGCGCCGGATGCAGCGCGCTATCTCCGGCTGATCGCGCCCGAAACATCGTCCGACGATGAAACCGCAGCGCCTCACGAAAGCGATATCGGCCTGCCCTATCCTTTCTTTCTCGCGCATCCGTTGCAAGCCGATCCTGCAACGCTTGGCACGCCGGCGGACTGGGTTATCGAATGGAAGTGGGACGGGATTCGTGCACAACTCGTGAAGCGCGGCGGCCGCGTGTGGCTCTGGTCGCGCGGCGAAGATCTCATCACCGACCGCTTCCCCGAGATCGCTGCATTGGGCGAAGCGCTCGCCGATGGCACGGTGATCGATGGCGAAATTCTCGCGTGGGAACCGGGCGCCGATGCGCCGTTGCCGTTTGCGCGGCTGCAACCGCGGATCACGCGCAAGACGTTATCGAAGAAAGTGCTGGCCGACTCGCCCGCCACCTTTCTTGCGTACGACCTGCTCGAAGCCGATGGTCGCGACCTGCGTCTGACGCCGCTCACTGAACGGCGGACGCAACTCGATGCGCTGGCCAATGAACTTGCGGTGGATCTGCTGCGCGTATCACCCCTGGTGAACGCCGGCGACTGGACCGCGCTCGCCACGTTGCGCGAGGAAAGCCGCGGGCGCGGCGTGGAAGGCCTGATGCTGAAAGGCCGCGATTCCATGTACGGCGTCGGCCGCACGAAGGCGTCGGGGACGTGGTGGAAATGGAAGGTCGAGCCGTATGCGATCGATGCCGTTCTTCTCTACGCGCAACGCGGTCATGGCAGGCGCGCGAGCCTGTACACGGACTTTACGTTCGCCGTGTGGGACGAAGCCGACGGCGTGCGCACGCTCGTCCCCTTTTCGAAAGCCTATTCGGGTCTCACCGATGAAGAAATGCGCAAGGTCGATGCGATCGTGCGCAAGACGACCATCGAAAAATTCGGACCTGTGAGGAGCGTCACGCCGACGCTCGTATTCGAGATCGGCTTCGAAGGCATTCAAGCGAGTCCGCGCCATAAATCGGGCATTGCGGTGAGGTTCCCGCGCATGTTGCGGTGGCGCACGGACAAGCAGATCGACGACGCCGATACACTCACCATGCTCAAAGGTTTTCTTGATGGAGCCGGCCAATGAGCACGCCCGCTGATTCCAGACGCCGTTCGCCGCGTCCACGCCGGGTGCCGAAAACGCGCGCGGCGCAGGCGAAGGCGGACGCCCTGGCCGAGTTGTTCCAGCCCGTGCCTGTGGTGATCGACCAGGACGCTGAAACCACGCCTTTCAATACACGCCTCGCCGCGTGGTTCGAGCGCAATGCATGGCAGCCGTTTCCGTTTCAACGTGAAGTATGGAAGGCAATCGAGAGCGGTTCGAGCGGCCTTCTTCATGCAACAACGGGCGCGGGGAAAACCTGGGCCGTGTGGCTCGGCGCATTGGCCGCGTATGCACGTGAGCAAAAGGCTCCGGCGCCATTGACCGTGTTATGGATCACGCCGATGCGCGCCCTCGCCGCCGATACCGCCCGCGCACTGCAAACCGCGGTGACCGAACTCGCGGTGCCCTGGAGCATCGGCTTGCGCACCGGCGACACGCAATCCGCCGAACGCGCACGCCAGAACAAACGCATGCCATCGACGCTTGTGACCACGCCCGAGAGCCTCACGCTGATGCTCACGCGCGCAAACGCCATCGATGAAATGAAGCACGTCCGGCTGGTCGTCGTCGATGAATGGCACGAGCTGCTCGGCAACAAGCGCGGCACGCAGACGCAACTCGCCATCGCGCGGCTGGCGCGCTGGCGTCCCGAGTTGCAGGTGTGGGGATTGTCGGCGACGCTCGGCAATCTCGATCTCGCGCGCGACGCGTTGCTCGCGCCCGCCAGGACGCAAAAGGTGTCGGTGCGCGGCGCGCAGCCGAAGACATTGATCGTCGACACACTGATTCCCGACACGATAGAACGCTTTCCGTGGGGCGGACATCTCGGTCTGCATCTGCTCTCCCAAGTCACCGAGCGACTTCGCCAACACGCCACAAGTATCGTCTTCACCAATACCCGTTCCCAGGCCGAGCTCTGGTATCGTGCGTTGGAGGAAGCCATGCCGGATTTTCCGATCGGCCTGCACCACGGATCGCTCTCCGACGAAGTTCGCCAAGCTTCCGAGAACGGATTGC
>NZ_CAXTGZ010000049.1:0-19138 GCF_964243625.1 uncultured Caballeronia sp. | reverse complement strand
AATTTCATATATAATATTTGAAATTATGCGGATAACCACTCCGCACTTGTACCTAGCTTCGGTGAAAAAAGCGTATGAAAAACGAGTTGAATCCGGCATTTCGCGAGGCGCAGTTCGAGCCGCGCCAAAGCACATCGCGATACATTGCGGACGCGTTGCGCTCGGCAATCGTCGAAGGTACGTTGTTGCCGGGCGAACCTCTGCGGCAGGACGCCATCGCCAGGCAGTTTTCGGTGAGCGCCATCCCGGTGCGCGAAGCGTTCCGGCAACTGGACAGCGAAGGCTGGGTAACGATCGAACAGAACCGGGGGGCGTCGGTCAGCCTTCAATCTCCTGACGAAGCGCGCGAGATCTACGAGATTCGTGCATCGCTGGAGAGCCTGGCCGTTGGCATCGCGATTGAACGTCATACGGAAGCAACCCTTGCAGAAGCACGCGAATTGCTTGAAGCTGCTGCGAACGAGCGTGATCCGGCGCTATATGTAGTGCGCAACGAACAGTTTCATATGAGCTTGTATGCGCCGGCCGAACGCCCGCATTTGATGGAGCTGATCGGCACCATGCATAGGCGCGGCGAGCGTTATCTGCGTCTCAAGTTCGGCATGCCGACTTTCAAGGGCCAGTCCGACGCGGAGCATGAAGCCATTCTCCAGGCGCTGCACGCCCACGATACCGAGGCGGCGCAAACGCTTGTCGCGCGTCATCTGCTTGCAACGGGCGAACTGGTTTATCGGTTCCTCCACGACGCGCAAATGCAGGCACAAGCCTCGCAACCGAAGAAACGCCGCCGCTCTTCCACCGCTTCGAAGTCCGCGTAAGCGCCGATCTTCGAGAGACAGACACCGAGGCCATCGCATGAATCCTCCCGCACAAGCCGATACCAATACCGATACCGCTCCGGCACCGCGCCAATGGAACACGCGGGCGCTGGAAAAGGCGCGGCGACTGAAAGCAATCGAAGGCTGGCTCGACAACGGCGTGCTGAAGTCCGAACGCATTGTCGATGCGCTGGAAACGCTGATTCAATCCGGCGATCGTGTCGCGCTCGAAGGCAACAACCAGAAACAGGCAGATTTTCTCTCGCGTGCGTTTGCGAAGCTCGATCCCTCGCGCGTGCATGACGTGCATCTGCTGATATCGAGTATTAGCCGGCCTGAACACCTGACGTTGTTCGAACGCGGGATTGCGCGCAAGGTGGACTTCTCGTTCGCCGGACCGCAGAGCCTGCGTGTGGCGCAACTGCTCGAAGACGGGCAGCTCGAGATCGGCGCGATCTATACCTATATAGAACTGTATGCGCGGATGTTCATCGACCTGACGCCGCAAGTGGCGCTCGTCTGTGCGGTGCAAGCCGACCGGCACGGCAATCTCTACACGGGCCCGAATACCGAGGACACGCCGACCATCGTTGAAGCGACGGCGTTCCGTCATGGCATCGTGGTGGCGCAGGTGAACGAGATCGTCGACGAACTCCCGCGTGTCGATATCCCCGGCTCATGGGTCGATGTCGTCGTGCAAGCGGACCGGCCATTCGCGGTCGAGCCGCTGTTCACGCGCGATCCGCGTCATATCGGCGAGTTGCAGATCCTCATGGCGATGATGACCATACGCGGCATCTACGAGCGTTATGGCGTGCGGGCGCTCAATCACGGCATTGGCTTCGATACCGCCGCCATCGAACTGCTCTTGCCCACGTATGGCGCGGCGCATGGCCTCAAGGGCAAGATCTGCACGCACTGGGCACTCAATCCGCATCCCACGCTGATTCCGGCCATAGAGAGCGGCTGGGTCGAAAGCGTGCATTGCTTCGGCAGCGAAGTGGGCATGGAAGACTATATTGAAGCGCGTTCGGACGTGTTCTTCACAGGACGCGACGGCAGCCTGCGTTCCAACCGCGTGCTCTGCCAGCTCGCCGGCCAATATGGCGTTGACCTGTTCATAGGCTCGACGTTGCAGATGGACGCTGATGCAAATTCATCCACGGTGACGCTCGGACGTCTCGCCGGTTTTGGCGGCGCGCCGAACATGGGACACGATCCGCGCGGACGCCGCCATTCGAGTGAAGCGTGGTTATCGTTGATGAAAAACAATGGGCCGAATAGCGCCATCAGCCGCGGCCACAAACTCGTGGTGCAAACCGCCGAGACGTTCAAGAAAGGCGGCGAGCCGACCATCGTCGATGCGCTCGATGCCATTGCCGTCGGCAAGCAAAGCAACATGCCGATCGCCCCGGTGATGATCTACGGCGACGACGTCAGCCATGTCGTCACCGAAGAGGGCATCGCGTATCTGCACGCGGCGGAGGGCGTTGAAGAGCGTCGTGCGGCGTTGCGCGCGGTCGCGGGCGTGACGCCTATCGGCATGCGTGCCGATCCTGCGAAGACCGCCGAACTGCGCCGGCGCGGCGTGGTCGCGTATCCGGAAGACCTGGGCATTCGACGCGGCGAAGCGAAGCGTTCGTTGCTTGCGGCGCGCAGTATCGATGACCTGGTTGCGTGGTCCGGCGGTTTGTATCAACCGCCCGCAAAATTTCGCGGCTGGTAAGCGCCATGCCTTGCGCTCAGGCTGTTCTCAAAGACGTTGTTTGCGATCCATTGGCGCTCGCCGATTGCGCGATGAACGCCTTGATCGAGGAAGCGTGCCTCACGCCGAAACCTGCCTTGGTGGATCGGCGCGGCAGCGGTGCGCATCGCGATCTCGACCTCGATATCATGCTGCGTTCCGCACGCGCACTGCAGCCGACATTTCTCGCTCTGGCTCGTGCGTCATCAAACGCGCGACCTTCGCAACGCTTGCGCGAGCAGCTTGCGCGCATCGGCCGGGAAGGCGAAGTTGCGATGATGCGTGCGACCGGCGGCAGCAATGCGCATCGGGGTGCAATATGGATTGTCGGCTTGATGCTTGCCGGAGCTGCGATGAGTCCGTCCGGCGCTTTGCCAACGGTGTGTTCTCAAGCCGCCGCGATCTCGCGATTCGAGGATCGATTTGCACCCCAAGCGGTGGCACAAACACACGGCGCTCGCATCGTCCAGAAGTTCGGCGTCGCCGGTGCGCGTGGTCAGGCGGCCGAGGGTTTTCCTCACGTGCTCGAAGTCGGCTTGCCGGCGTTGCGTGAATCTCGCGCAAGAGGGGCGTCCGAAAACGAGGCGCGCCTTGACGCGTTGCTTGCGATCATCGCCACGCTCGATGACACCTGTCTTCTGCATCGCGGTGGCCGCGTGGCTTTGGAAGCCGCACAATCCGGCGCGCGTGAAGTATTGCAAGCAGGCGGCGCATCGCAATCCGAAGGGTTTGCCGCCCTCTTGCGTCTAGATCGAAAGTTAATGGAATTGAACGCGTCGCCCGGAGGCGCAGCGGACCTGCTCGCCGCGACGCTCTTCCTCGATACCCTGCCCTGCGTCGGCTGACGCTGAGAGATCCGCCATGGAAAACCTGCGCTACGAATACCCCGCCACACGCCCCGTGCCGCAACGCGCACATGTGGGCGTCGTGGGCTCGGGAGATCTGGAAATACTGCTGTCGCCATCGGAGACAGATCACGCGGAAGTGGTGATCCGCACGAGCGTCGATGGATACGAAACCGTCTGGAAAAGCGTGCTCGACCGGTTTTTCTCGCGATACGACGGCGCCGCAAAACTCGAGTTGAATGACTTCGGCGCGACGCCGGGCGTCGTGATGTTAAGGCTCGCCGAGGCGGTTGAAGCCAGCGAAGGAGAAGCGTCATGAATGCTCACGACAGCTTTATCGCGCAGCATAGTTTTATTGAATTGACGGCGCGTGAGCGCGCTCGCGCGTTGCTCGATCCGGGTACGTTCCGCGAGTTGCTCGGACCCTTCGACCGGCTCGAGTCGCCGTGGCTCGCCATGCAAAACGTGGTCTGCCAATCGGACGATGGCGCGGTGATCGCGCGCGGAACACTCGGCGGCGAGCCGGCTGTGATCGCGGCGATCGAACCTGCGTTTCAAGGCGGAAGCATTGGGGAAGTGTCGGGCGCGAAGATCGCGGCATCGCTTGAATTTGCGCTGCGCGAGTTCGAAGCAGGTCGCACGATACGTCCAGTGATCCTGTTTGAAACGGGTGGCGTGAGGCTGCAGGAAGCAAATCTCGGGCTGGCCGTGATCGCGGAGATCCAGGCCGCAATCATTGCGTTACGCCGATACGTGCCGGTGGTCGGCGTGATCGGCGGGATGGTGGGATGCTTCGGCGGAATGTCCCTGGCTGCGGCCTTGTGCAGCTATCTCGTGATGACGCGCCAGGCGCGGCTCGGCATGAACGGACCGGAAGTGATCGAACAGGAAGCGGGCGTTGAAGAGCTCGATTCACGCGACCGCAAGCTCATCTGGTCGATGATCGGCGGCGAGGAACGCGCAGCGGTCGGCCTGGTCGATACACTCGTTGAAGACGATACGGATCAGGTCCTGACCGCCGTACTCGACGTGTTCAAACGCGGCGTGCCGAAGAGTCATCGGACGGAGCAAGTCGACAAACAACTCGAACGGCTTTCGCGCATCGATCCATCGTCGATCGACCCCGTCATTCTGCGCACACTTTGGCAAGGAGACGCATGATGAGCGCTACTCGTGGACAGATCTGGATCGACGCGCTGACATCGCGTGAACTGAATGACGATGGTCCGATCCGCAGCGCCGATGCCCCGCTCGGCGATACAACCGCGCGCTTCATCACCGTGGTGCCGGACCTTGACAACCGCTTTCCGCGCGCCACGGACAACGTCGTCGGGCTCGAACAGGGATGGTTGCTCGCGCGTGCCGTGCGCGAAGCGCTGGACGCAGATCGCGACGCAAAGGTGAAGCGCCCGATCGTTGCTATCGTCGACGTCAAGAGCCAGGCGTATGGACGTCGCGAAGAACTGCTGGGCGTGCATCTCGCGTGCGCGGCAGGCGTCGACGCTTATGCAAGCGCCCGGCTCGCCGGGCATCCGGTGATCGCGCTGATCGTCGGGCCGGCGATGTCCGGCGCGTTTCTCGCGCACGGTTATCAGGCAAACCGCATTGTCGCGCTGGACGCGAGCGGCATCAGCGTGCACGCAATGGGCAAGGAAGCGGCCGCCCGCGTCACGCGCCGCAGCGTGGAAGGACTCGATGAACTCGGCGATCGCGTGTTGCCGATGTCCTACAAGATGAGTTCCTACGCGAAGCTCGGGCTGTTGCATGAACTCATCGAAGGGATCAATGCCGATACGCCCGCGCGTGAAGACGTCGAGCGTGTGAAGGCTTCGCTGGTCGCCGCCGTGGACGATGCACGTCGAGGTCCGAACGATTTGTCGTCGCGCTTGCAGTCGGCGGACGCAAAACGCAATCGCGCCGCGTCGATAGAAGTGCGCAAGCGCATGGCGGAGCAATGGAACGCGTCGTGAATCCCCACGACTTGTTGCGGCTTGGACAGGACGCACCGGCTTTCAAGGAAGCGCCTGCGTGGGTCGCGGCTTCGCTGGAGCGCGCGCCGTTCGCGGTAGTTCGTCGTGCGCGCAAGCGGGAAGGACGCGTTGCAGTCGGGATTCGTGGCGCGGTCCGCAGCGAACGTTTTGGCGCGTGGCTGGACATGCATCATGTTCACGCCGTGCTCACGCCTGAAATGCTGACATCAAAAAAGCCTCATGAGACGCGCGGCGTTTTACCCGCGTTCAAGTTGCTCCAGGCCGTAGCGCCGATCTGCGAGTCATCCGGACTTGCATGGGGACCTACGGGCAGTGTCGGCTTCGAGATGGCGAGCGACTGCGCCACAGTGACCGACAAAAGCGATCTCGATCTTTTGATGCGTGCGCCCGACCCACTCGATCGCTCTGCAGCAAAGACCTTGTTCGACGCCCTGTCGGCCGCCGCTTCCGAATTCGCAATACCAATACGTATCGACGTTCAAATCGAAACCCACGATGGCGTGTTTTCGCTCGCCGAGTTCGCTCATCCGGGCGCACGCGTGATGCTGCGATCCGTCGATGGCCCGAGGCTCGTCGCCGATCCCTGGCTGACGAGTCGCGCCGCATGATTGCATTCCTTTTCCCCGGCCAGGGCTCGCAATTCACGGGCTTCCTGCATACGCTCGGCGGTGCTTCGCCGCATGCGCGTATCGCCGCGACTTTCGAAGAAGCGTCGGACGTGTTGCATATGAACGTTCTCGATCTCGACAGCGTAGTCGCGTTGGAATCCACCGTTGCCGTGCAGCTCGGCTTGTTTATCGCCGGCGTGGCGACCGCGCGTGCGTTGCGCGAAGAAGGTATCGTGCCCGACGCGGTCGCGGGCTTGTCGGTGGGCGCATATGGCGCGGCGGTCGCGGCTGACGCTATTGATTTCAACGACGCCCTGCTTCTCCTGCAACTACGCGCGCAACTCATGGAACGCGCTTATCCGCATGGTTACGGCATGCTCGCGGTGTCAGGCTTGAGCGAGCGCGAAGTCGACGCCGTCATTGCCCGTACGAACGCAAAGGCGGCATTCATTGCGAATCTCAATGCGCCGCGGCAGATCGTGGTGGCTGGCGCCGACGGCGATCTCGACCTCGTGCGGCAGCAAGCGCTGCAAGCAGGCGCGCGCAAAGCCGAGCGCCTCGCGGTAAGCGTGCCGTCACACTGTGTCCTTCTGGACGATGCCGCCCGCGAACTCACCGAAGCTGCGTCGAAGGTCGAATTCAGGACGCCGTCGATTCCGTACATCGGCAATCGCGGAGCGCGTCCGTTGCGTCAGGCCGATGCAGTGCGCCTGGACCTTGCGACGAACCTGCGTTACCCCGTTCGATGGCACGATTCGACCGTCGTGCTGAGCGAACTCGGCGCGCAAGTTTTCGTGGAGATGCCGCCGGGACGCACGCTCACGCAACTCGCCGACGAAGCGTTGCCGGACATCGCAAAGGTCGCCGTCGAACAGACGCCGATGGCAACCTCGGCGGCCCTGATCAAGGCGCGCGCCGTAGACTGAAGTGAACGGACACGACACGCGCGCTTGTTATAATCGTCTCACCCGGAGAACAAAAACTAACAACCACAACCGCGCCCACGTTCTCTCAATGACCAAAAACGATCGTCTGCGTGTCCTTGCCGAAGCTTTGCGCGAGCAGAGCGTGATGCGTCTTCGCGATGCCGCGACCTTGCTCGATGTATCGGAGATGACGGTTCGCCGCGACATCTCGTCGAGCCCGGGGACATTCACTTATCTCGGCGGTTATATCGTCCGCGCGTCGGACGTGCCCAATGGATCAGGCTATACCATCGACGAAGAGAAGGATCACTTCGCGCAAGCCAAGGCGGATGCGTCTGCGGTCGCCGCGCGTTTGCTCGTGGACAGCGAGACGGTTTTCATCGATTGCGGGACGACGCTGACCACCCTCGCGCGGCTGATTCCCGCCGACATGCATCTGACGGTCGTGTGTTATTCGCTCAATGTCGCCGAGATCCTGCGGCGCAAGGCCAACGTACGGATGATCTTGCTGGGCGGCGTGTATGCGCCGTCATCGGATTCATTTTCCAGCGATGAAAGCATCGAGACGCTGAAACGCATGGGAATCAACAAGGCGTTCATATCGGCGGGTGGGGTCGACGAAACGCGCGGCGTCACGTGCTGGAATTTCCATGAAGTCGCGATCAAACAGGCCGCGATGGAAAGCGCGGTTGAACGGCATCTTGTCGTCGATGCCAGCAAGCTGGGGAAAGTCAAGGCACTGCGGTTCTCTCAACTCGACAAGTTCGATTCCGTGATCACGGAGAAGGGAATGAGCCCGAAAGCGTGAGTGGCATGGATTAAATACGCTGCAGTAACGCCGCCGCAAAAAAGTCAGTCGCGCGGCGCACGCGTGCCGGCACGAACCGGCGTTTCGGCCAGATGAGGCTGACGTCCCTGGCGTCGCCAATGAAGTCCTCCAGGATCGTGATGACGTCCGGATGGTCGAGTTCATCGGCGAGAGAAACTTTCGCGAACAGGCCAATTCCAACGCCTTCCAGCACACCGGACCGGATCGTCTCGACACTATTGGATGAAAGGTTGCCGCGAACGGCCACGCTGAACCGGCCTTCCGGTCCGACGAATGGCCAGTTTGCCGACTCGATCAGGCCGCCGTATAAAAGGCAATTGTGATCGACGAGTTCGGCCGGAGTCTTCGGTATCCCGCGTTGCTCGAAGTAGCGCCGTGATCCGACACATACGAGCGGCGTCGTGGTCACGCGCCGGACAACCGCGTCAGGTTCATCGACGGGACCTACCCGGATCGCCAGGTCGATCCGGTCCTGCACCATATCGCGCACGAAGTCCGACAGAACGAGATCGACCTGAAGGCCGGGATTGAGCGCCAACAACTCGGGTATGAGCGGAAGAATGTGAAGGCGTCCGAAGGTCGAGGACGTCGCGATCCTGATCATTCCCGAGACATTGAGCGTGCTGCTTTTCAGCTCGCTGTCGGCTTCATCCATCTCTTCAATGAGCGGTTTCGTCCGGTCGTAGTAGCGCTGCCCTTGATCCGTCAGCGTGACGCTGCGCGTGCTGCGGTTGAACAGCATCACGCCGAGACGCTTCTCCAGCGCGCCAACGGCCTTGCTGACGGCCGACTGCGAATCACCGGTCCTGCGGGCTGCCGCGGAAAAGCCGCCTGCTTCAACCACGGCGATAAACGCATCCACTTCGTGAAACCGGTCCATTGCATTCCCTTCGACTGACCCATTCGAACAGAGAATAGATCTTATGAAAAATATGCGGATTATCATTCGCCGTGAGGGGAATTATGCTGGTTTTGTCAATCACGCACAGAACAGAAGGTCTCCATGTCCACTCTTACAGACAAGATTGCCGTGATCAGCGGCGGAACGACCGGTATCGGATTAGCGATTGCCCAGCGGTTTGTCGCAGAAGGCGCGCACGTCTTCATCTTCGGCCGCCGGCAGGCACAACTCGACGAAGCCGCCAAACTCATTGGGCGCAACGTCACCGCCATCCAGGCCGATGTCACGAACGTCGATGACCTGGACCGCGTCGCTGCATTGGTCAAGAAAGAAAAAGGCATCGTCGATATCGTCGTTTCGAATGCGGGCTTAACAGAGCAGGCTTCCATCGAGACCCTCACGCCCGAACACTTCGACAAGACTTTCAACCTCAACGCCCGCGCCCCGGTTTTCCTCGTGCAGAAGCTGCTGCCCCTGATGACGGGCGGCGGATCGATCGTGCTGGTTTCATCGGCGATGCACGGCATGGGCATTCCCGGACACACCGCGTATGCGGCGACCAAGGCGGCCTTGCGATCCTACGCCCGCACGTGGGCCGCCGAATTCAAGGATCGCGGCATTCGCGTCAATACGCTGAGCCCGGGCGTCACCGACACGCCGATTCTCGATTCCCAGGCGAAGTCGCCCGAAGAGCGCGAAGCGCTGGTGAGGATGTACCTGAACATGATTCCGCTTGGCCGGCTTGCACGCGCCGATGAGATGGCCAGCGCGGCGCTGTTCCTCGCTTCCGATCAGAGTTCCTACATGACCGGTGCGGACCTGATGGACGACGGTGGCGTCGGCCAGGTCTGAGATCCGTTCAACTTTCAAAGGAGAGATCAATGAACTACGCAATCATCGGGCTTGGCAAGATCGGCACGGCCATCGCCCAGGCTTTTGCCCGTCAGGGCATCGAAGTAGCAGTGGCAGGCAGGCGGCCGCTGGACGTGCTCGCTGCGGAGATCGGCCCGTCGCTCGTCGCGCAGCGAATCGAGGACGCGGTGAAGGCCGACGTGGTTATCCTGGCCGTGCCCTTCGGTACGCATCAGGACATTGGACGGACGGCGGGAAGCTGGGAAGGAAAGATCGTGATCGATGCAACCAATGCCTACGATGTCCCACCGGAAGAGTTGGGCGGCCTGCCGTCGACCGCTGCTGTTGCGAAGGCATTTCCGGGAGCGAAGCTGGTGAAGGCGTTCAACCATTTGCCGGCGGGTGTGCTGGCGCAAGGACCGACGCCGCCTCAAGGCGGACGGCGGGTCGTGTTCGTCGCAGGCGATGACGACACGGCCAGCGCGTCGGTGGCGAAGCTGGTGGACCGGCTTGGGTTTGCGCCGATCGAACTCGGGAAGATCGGCGAAGGCGGCCTGCTCATCCAGGCAAAGGGCCGCACGTGGGGCCACTTGATTTTTCAGGATCTGGTCAAGTTCGATTGATGAAGGGTGCGAGGTTTTACCTCGCGCGCCTGCCCAGCGCAAACAACGTTCCGGCGACCAGAATGAACGCGCCGATAATCACCTTCTGCCAGGTACTCGGCACGCCGACCAGAATCAGCACGCTGTTGATAAGCGTCACGAGCACCACGCCCAACAGCGTGCCAACAACCGTACCCGTCCCGCCGGTAATCCTCGCCCCGCCTAGAATCACCGCGGCGATCACATCCAGCTCCGTGCCCACCAGATCAAACGGATTCGCCAATCGATTGGTCGATACGTGCAGAATCCCCGCGATCCCTGCCAGCATCCCCGTGTATCCGAACACGAACAAATGAATTGAGCGCAGGTTGTAGCCGAGCCGCTCGGCGATCGGCAAGCTTCCGCCCATTGCGTACACGCCGCGTCCCATCATCGTTCGATTCAGCAGCCACCACGTCACGACCGCTGCCACGAACAACGCAATCACCGATACCGGCAACACCGCGCGAAGGCCATCGTTCGTGTGATAGAAAAAGAGCGGCAAACGCCCGAAGCTATCCATGCTGTGCGGGATGTTCATGAAGAACTGCGTTCCCACGAACGTCAGCAACAGGCCGCGATACAGGTACTGCGTGCCGATTGTCACGATCAGCGAAGGCGCTTTCAGCCGATGCACGAGCACGCCGTTGATCAACCCCAACACCACGCCGCCGAGCGCGCCACATAAAAGAATCAGCGCAAACGGCGCATCCGGCCACCACGCAAACACGGCCTTGGTGATGGAGTACATCGTGAAAGCGGCAATCGCGGTGAACGACACATCGATACCGCCCGACGCCAGCACCACGAGCGTCCCCAGCGCAAACAACGACACGGTCGTGCCCGAGTGCAGCAAATCGAAGATGGTCGCGAACTGGAAGAAGCGCGGGTTCAGCGTGCCGACCACAAGACACGTGATGATGATCAGCCCGAGCGTGAACCACTCCGGATTGCGCACCAGCCGCGCGGTAAAGCTCAACTGCCGCACTTGCGGTGCGACTTCGGCCAATGGCGGCTTGATCTGCGATGTCTGAGCAACGCGATGAATTGACTCGCTCATGCTGCCTCTGAAAGTAGTGCGTGATAAAGATCGGCCTCGGTCAAGTCTTCGGCTCTGTACTCGTCCGATACACGGCCTTTCTTCATCATCAGGATCCGGTCGGAATTCTGCAGCAACTCGGGCAGGTCGTCGCTGATCAGGATGATGCCAATGCCCTGCTCCGCCAGCCGCTGCATGATGCGATAAATGATGTCCTTCGATCCCACGTCCACGCCAACGGTCGGTCCATGCAGGATCAGAACGCGTGGATCGATGGCAAGCCATCGGCCGATCAATACACGTTGCTGGTTGCCGCCCGAAAGCGATTGCACGGGTTTGTCCACGTCGGGCGTTGCAATCTGCAAGTCCTTCACGGTGCGTTCGGCAAGTTCACGGGCGCGCTTTTTGTCGACTTGTCCGAAGCGGTCGCGCAAGCTCGAAATCAACGCGGTGATGACGTTGTCGCGAATGGACTTGTCGAGGAAAAGCCCTTCGTTCAGGCGGTCTTCCGGCACATAACCTATGCGTTGCCACTTGGCATCGGACGGCGTTTTGAGCCGTACGATGGAACCATCCAGCGTCACCGTCCCGCTGTCCGCGGGTGCGACGCCCGCAAGCGCCCGCGCGAGTTCGTTGCGCCCGGAATCGAGCAGACCGGTCACGCCGAGAATTTCGCCGCGATGCAGCGAGAACGTGACATCGGCGAACTGGCGCGAACGCGACAGGCTCTTCACATCGAGCACGATCTCACGGCCGTCCATGACCTCGGCCTTTCTGTAGCGCTCGTTCGACAACTGCTTGCCCGTCATCAACTCGCCAATCTGCGCCTTCGTATAATTTTCGATAGGACCCTGCGCCATCTTCTGGCCGTCGCGCAACACGATCACTTCACCGCCGATTGCGTAGCACTCGTCCAGCTTGTGACTCACGAACAGCACTGCGACGCCGTCGGCGCGCAGTTTTGCAAGCACCGCGATCAGGTTATCGACTTCCTTTTGCGTAAGCGATGTCGTGGGTTCATCCATGATGACGAACTTCGCTTCGCTCGCAATCGCGCGTGCAATAGCCACGAGCTGGCGCGTCGCCAACGGCAATTGTTCGATCAACGTCGCCTGGAAATCGGCATCGCCGGGAAGGCCTACTGCTTCCAGCGCACGCGCCGCCGTGCGTGCCAGTGCCTTGCGATCAAACGTCCGCGCAAGGCGTCCGCCATGCGCCGCGAGTTCCGAAGTCAGGCCGACGTTCTCCGCCACGCTCATGTTCGGCAGCAGCGAAAGATCCTGATACACGGTTTCGATACCCGCCGACAACGCCTCGAGCGGCGCGAGCCGCGCATGTCGTGCGCCTTCGATGACAAGCTCACCCTGATCGGGCGGTTGCGCACCGGAGATGATCTTGATCAACGTGCTCTTGCCGCAGCCGTTCTCGCCGAGCAGGTGATAGATCTGCCCGCGCTCGAAAGAAAGGCTCACGCCACGCAGCGCATACACGCCGGTAAAGCGCTTATGGATATCGACGACTTCGAGAAGCGGCACTGTACTCATCACTGAACCTTCAACCCTTTCAAGCTTCCTGATGACAGCGTGCATGGCGCCCTTCGGGACACCGTGCACGCCTTGCGTCCTGCCAGCCAAGATCAGAACGGATACTGCTTGTAGTTGGTCTTGTCGACGTCAACCCAGCCCGTTCCGCGCACGATGATGCCCTTGCCCGGACCCTTGCTCACGGTGACCTTGTTGTATCCGACGATACCCAGGTCCGCGCCGTTCTCGACTGTCTTGCCATCCACGAGCATCTTCGCGACCTTGTTCATCGCGATACCCGCAAGCTTCGGATCCCAGAACGCAATGCCGTTGACCGCGCCGCTTTCAAGGAACTTGCCGGCTTCGGTCGGCAGGCCCGTGCCGTACACGCAGATCTTGCCGACCTTGCCCGCCTCTTCCACCGCACGGCCAATGCCGATCACATCCAGCGACGACGACCCTTGGAAGCCGGTCAGGTCAGGGTGCTTGCGCAGCACTTCCTTCGCGACCTGATAAGCACGTTCGCCGTCGTTATTGGTTTCGAGTTTCGGCTCGACAAGGTCCATCTTCGGGTACTTCTGCTTCGCATTGCCAATACCGCCATCCGCCCACTGGACCTGCGAACGGCTACCGAGAGAACCGACCAGCACCGCCCATTTGCCTTGCGAACCCATGCACTTCGCCAGACGTTCGTTCAGGCCCGCGCCATACGCGGTGTTGTCGAACGCTTCGATATCGACCATCGTGTTCTTGGCGTTGTCGGCTTCATGCGTGACGACCTTGATGCCGCGATCCATCGCCTTCTTCAGCGCCGGCTCGAGCGTCGGCGGGTCGTAGGGAACGACTGCGATCGCCGTGACCTTCTTCGCGATCAAATCTTCGATGATCTTCAGTTGTTGCGCAGCGTCCGCGCGTCCCGGTCCGGTCTGATATGCGTTCACGCCGGGATTGTCCTTGGCGAATTCCTTCACGCCGTCGTCCATCCGGTTGAACCAGTTGATACCCGTGACCTTCACCACCGTGACGATGGTTTCGTTGGTCGCGGCGTGGGCCGCGGCAATGAAGCCGCCAGTCAGCGTGACGGCAGCGAGTGCGATGGCAATGCGATTGAGTTTCATGCGTTTGTCTCCGTTATGGTTTGTATGTACAGCACATGAGATGAATCGAAAATTCAGGCGGCGGGCGGTTTCGGCACCTTGATCACGGGCGCCGCGCCGCCCAGTCCGAAGATCGCGCGCACGCGTTCTCCGCCGGCGAGCGCCAGCGATGCCAGCAGTAGAAAGCCCCAGGCGCAATCGCCGAAGAACTGCGACACGCCGAGCAAATTGAACAGGCTCGATAAAAACTGCAGCACGGTCGCGGCCAGGAACACGCACACGATGCGCCCATATCCGCCCGCCGGATTCACGCCGCCCATCACCGCAATCAGGATCGCGATCAGCAGGTACGAGTTGCCGTAATCCCATTTCGCGCTCGAGGTATGCGTCGCGCTGATCAATCCCGCGAGCGATGCCAGCACGCCGCACATGCCGTACGTGAGAATCAGCATACGGTCACGCGGAATGCCTGCGTAGAACGCGGCTTTCGGATTCGTGCCCATCAGATAGAGACGCAGGCCGAACGGCGTGCGCTTGAGCAACCAGCCGAGCAACAAAACGGTTGCCACGAAGATCCAGAGCGATATGGGTACTTCCAGGAAGGTGCCGTTGCCGATCGCTGAAAGCGCATCGAGATATTCGACGCGCACCGACGCGCCGTTGCTGAGCACAACGGCAATGCCGGTGAATAATAGTGACGTACCCAGCGTGCAAAGAATCGGCGTGAGTTTCAGGCGCGCGATGATCACGCCGTTCATCAATCCGCCGATCAAACCGAGCGCCACCGTGATCGTGCAGAACACGGCTGTGTAAAGCACGGGGGAGTTGTCGGCGGAGATGAACATGGGCAGCAATAGCGCCGCGACCATGCCCGAAAGATTGGCGAGCGCCACGCCCGACAAGTCGATACCGCCATTGCCCGATACCATCGAAAGCATGATGCCGAGCGCGAGCAGGCCGAGTTCGGGCAACTGGCTGCCCATCGACTGGAGGTTGTCGATATCGACGAACTGTCCGTGCGATAAAACCGTCGCAACGATCACGACCAGCAGGTTCACCGCGACCAGGAAATTCAGTTGCCGGTCAGCGAGCAATTTCGATGCAAACATCCAGGCGCTCCTCGGTTCAGGAATGTTGAGCTGGTTCGCCGAGTACGGCGTGGATCTCGGCGAGCTTCGGCATGGACGGTGCAGTACCCGCACGCGTGACCGACAGGCTGGCGAGCGCGCAGCCGAAACGTACGGCGTCGAGCGCGCTTTCGCCGCGTGCAAGCGCCGCGGCAAAACCGCCGGTGAAGCCGTCGCCGGCGCCCGCGGTCTCGACCACACGGCCGCAGTTGAACGCCGGCACCAGCACCGATTCCTTCGATGTATGCAGCAACGCGCCCGCTTCTCCCAACGTCACGATCACGGCTTTCACGCCCTTGCCGAGCAGGACGTCGGCGGCTTTGCGTGCATCGTCGACTGAGGCGATTTCAACGCCGGTCAGCGCTGTCGCTTCGGTTTCGTTCGGCGTGATGTAGTCGCACAGCGGGAAGATGTCGTCATCGAGCGTGAACGCGGGCGCCGGATTGAACACGGTCGTCACGCCATGACGATGCGCGATTTCAAGTCCGCGCTTCGCCGCCGCAACAGGTTGTTCGAGTTGCGTGACGAAGACCGCGGCGGATGCAATATCGGCCTCGATAGCGTCCACGTCTTCCGGGCACAAATGTCCAGCCGCGCCCGACGCCACGATGATCGCGTTGCCGCCGGTGACGTCATCCACGAAGATATGCGCCGCGCCGGTTGCCACGCCATCCGTCGACGTGGCGCGCGCCGTGATGCCTTCCGCAGCCCACGTCGAGCGCGCGATTTCGCCGAACGCATCCGCGCCGAGACGGGTGCAGAAGATCACGTCGGCGCCCGCGCGTGCAGCCGCCACCGCCTGATTGGAACCCTTGCCGCCGGGCCCCATTGCGAATGCCGTTCCGGCGATGGTCTCGCCGAGCAGCGGCATGCGCGCGGCGCGAAACGTCAGGTCCGTCACATAGATGCCGAGAATGACGACGCTGCGGCTCATTTCTCATTCCCCGACGGTGCATCGGGCGCAAGGTTCACGCCCTTCTTGAAGATGAAGCAACCATAACCGCGCCCTTCGCCGGTCGCGATCACGCAATACGCTTGTTTCGCGCGCTCATAAAACGCAAACCGTTCGATTGAAGCAAACGGCGTCGTCTTTCCTTCGGCGGCATCGACTTCAGTCTGTGCTTCGCGTTGAACGGCGGGGAGCGCGTTTGCATCGCCGACAACTTCCATGCGCTCGGCCGGATGATCGACAAAACTATCCAGCGGAAACACCGAAAGCACCGCACGGATCGCACGCGGCGCATCCACGCCGTCGAGCCGCAGCACGTGGCCGAGGACGGTCTGGCGCGCGACGGAATCGGCGGGGAAGTTTGCATCGCAGATCACGACTTCATCGCCGTGACCCATGGCGCACAGCGCATGCAGGATGTCGGCGTTCAGCAGCGGATCGAGGTTCTTGAGCATTGTGTCTCCTTCAGTTGAGCGGCCCCGCTGTCGTGCGGGGTCAAGCGCCCAGATTCTATTTCTTCTGCTTCCGCTGCGTCTTAATCCCCGTACGGAATCCAGATATTCTTCACCTGCACGGCTTGTCTCAGGAACGGCAAGCCTTCGGAAACGTCGGCATCGAACCAGTCGAACACGCGGCCGTGATCCACGAACGTGCGCTTCAGGTTGCCGATGGATTCACGCTCCACCATCGCCGATAAATCCGCGCCGCCGAAGGACCAGACGGCATCGACATCGTCGTGTTTCGCAAGCGTCGACGCCAGCGGCTTGCGCTCGCCCGTGATGATATTCAGCGCGCCCGCGGGCACATCCGATGTCTCGACCACCTGATAGAAGTCCGTGGCCATCAGCGGGCAGGTTTCGCTCGGCACCGCGACCACACGATTGCCCAATGCAAGCGCCGGTGCGATCAACGAAACGAGGCCCAGCAACGGCGCTTCATCCGGACACACCACGCCGATCACGCCAAGCGGTTCGTGCATGGCGAGCGCCACGCCCTTGAGCGGCGGCGAATGCACGGCGCCGTCGAACTTGTCGGCCCACGCGCCGTAGGTGAACAAGCGCGTGATCGATGCTTCGACTTCGCGCTCGGCCTGGGCCGGAGAGACGCCGGTTCGCGCAACCAGTTGCCGTGCAAATTCATCCGCACGCGCCGACAGATTTTCCGCGAGGTAATACAGCACTTGCGCGCGATTATGCGTGCTGGCCTGCGACCATTTTGCGGCGCCGCGCGCTGCCGCAACTGCGTTGCGCACGTCCTTGCGGCTGCCTTCCCCAACCTCGCCGACGATGTTCCCCGACGGTGCAAAGACGAGCCGCGTGTAACCGCTGTCCGGCCGAACCTGCTTCCCGCCGACGAACATCTTCGCTGTGCGATCCAGCGCGCTGACATTGGATTCGGCCACTGAAGTGGACGCTGCAGGCGTACTGGACGCCGACGAACGAACGGCCAGCTTAGACCACGCACGCGGCTTCAGGTACTCGTAAATCCCCTCGCGTCCGCCTTCGCGGCCGAAGCCCGATTCGCGATATCCGCCGAAGCCGACGCCGGCATCGAATAGATTGGTTGCGTTGATCCAGACCACGCCGCATTCCAGGCGCGGCGCAATGTCCAGCGCACGGCCAATGGTTTCGCTCCATACACTCGCAGCGAGTCCATAGCGGGAATGGTTCGCGAGCGCGACGGCTTCATCGGGCGTGCGAAAACTCATGGTCACGAGCACCGGCCCGAAGATCTCGTCCTGCGCAAGCGTGGACGCAGGCGCCACATTCGTCACCAGCGTCGGTGGATAAAACGCGCCCTGCTCCGGCATCTGCAGCGCCTTGGGCTGATGAATCACGCAGCCCTCTGCAACGCCGCGCGCAACGAGCGACTGAATGCGTTCGAGCTGCACGGTATCGACGATCGCGCCCATGTCGATGCCCTTGTCGAGCGACGGCCCGACCCGCAGCGTATCCATCCGCCGCTTCAGCTTGTCGATAAAACGCTTCTCCACGCCTTCCTGCACGAGCAAGCGCGAACCCGCGCAGCACACTTGTCCCTGGTTGAACCAGATTGCATCGACGACACCTTCCACTGCGCTGTCGAGATCAGCGTCATCGAAAACGATGAACGGCGACTTGCCGCCGAGTTCCAGCGTCAACGACTTGCCCGAGCCTGCCGTCGCCACACGAATCTGCTTGCCGACTTCCGTTGAACCCGTAAAGGCAATCTTCGCGATGCGCGGATGATCGACCAGCGCGGCGCCGGTTCGTCCGTCGCCGGTGACGACGTTCAGCACGCCCGCAGGCAATCCCGCACGCGCCGCCAGTTCGGCGAACAGCAAGGCGGTCAGCGGCGTGTATTCGGCCGGCTTCAGCACCACGCAGTTACCGAGGGCGAGCGCCGGTGCAATCTTCCACGAGAGCATCAGCAACGGGAAATTCCACGGCACGATCTGTCCGATCACACCCAGCGGCGCCCAGTCGGCGAACTCGCGGTCCTGCAATTGCGCCCAGCCTGCGTGATGCAGGAAATGGCGGGCTACGAGCGGTATGTCGATGTCGCGCGATTCGCGGATCGGCTTGCCGTTATCGAGCGATTCGAGTACGGAAAAAAGGCGCGCGTTGCGCTGGACCATTCGCGACAACGCATACAAATGACGCGCACGGCCGGCGCCACCAAGCGCTTGCCACGCTGGCAACGCCCGGTGCGCGGCGTCGACTGCTGCGTCCACATCGGACTGGTCGCCTTGCGCAATGCTCGAAAGCACCCGCCCGGTAGCAGGCTCCGAAGAATCGAACCGCTCGCCGGCCAAGGGCTCACGAAAAGCGCCATCGATGAAATGACCAAAACCGTTGGTGTGTTGATCCAGCCAGGCGCGCGCGGCGCCGTCGTCTTCCGGTGCAGGTGCGTAATCCATCGAGGAGAAATAGTCGGCTACGCTCATTGGGAGCTCGTGTAAGAGAGTGATGCGAAAAATTCAGGCGACAGGATGCCGATGAAAAGCGGAATAGCGACCGGTGACGTGATGTTCGAGCTGCCGTTCGATATCGGCGAGCAGACTCGATGCGCCAATGCGAAACAACTCCGGTTCGAGCCATTCGCGGCCGAGTTCCTCTTTCATCAGGATCTGGTATTCGAGCACCGACTTGGCCGTCGACACGCCGCCCGCAGGCTTGAAGCCGATCATCACGCCCGTGCGTTCGAGGTATTCGCGGATCATGCGGACCATCACGAGCGAGACGTCGAGCGTCGCGTTGACGCCTTCC